>NZ_JAPPTP010000012.1:0-143101 GCF_027587155.1 Vibrio sp. T11.5 | reverse complement strand
AGTATCTAATTGGATTATCATCAACGAGTGCCCACACAGATTGATAGGTTTATATTGTTAAAGAACTTTGCTTCGAGCTTCACTCAAAACGGACGGCCATTTTAGCGATATAACTCATAGTGTCAAACACTTTTTTTGTTATTTCTCTTAAAGTTAAATGATTAACTTTACTCCGTCTTTTTGTCGACGAGATTTGTTTAGCATCCCGTGACAACGAGGGCGCATTATAGGGAGTTCATTCGACAGTACAAGGGGTAAATGGAAAAAATCTATACTTTTTACTTTGTTCGCTCGCAATTTAATCAAAACGATGTAAATAAAAGCAAAAAGGGCTCTCAATAGCCCTTTTATCCATAATTATTATTGATGGGCAATGATCTGATCTTTGCTCACCAATAGCTTTACTGGTTTGTCTGGCACGACTTTCCCTGCCAATATTGCCTTAGCCAGTGGATTTTCGACACTTTGCTGGATTGCCCTTTTCAGAGGTCGAGCGCCATAAACCGGATCGAAGCCAACTTGCGCAATCAGATCGAGCGCCTTATCTGACACCTCTAACGCGTAGCCTCTTTCTTCCATACGCTTGGACAGTCTTTGTAACTGAATAGATGCTATTGACTTAATGTGTTCCTGACCAAGTGGATGGAAAACAACACTTTCATCAACACGATTTAGAAATTCCGGACGGAAATGTTTGTTAACGACTTCCATCACCTGCTCTTTCATACCTTGATAATCCAAAGAACCAAAGTTTTCCTGAATTCTCGCCGAACCTAAGTTGGATGTCATGATGACAACCGTATTGCGGAAGTCGACAGTACGACCTTGGCCATCAGTTAAACGGCCATCATCAAGCACTTGCAACAGAATGTTGAACACATCTGGATGCGCTTTTTCAACTTCGTCTAACAAGATCACGGAGTAAGGTTTTCTGCGTACAGCTTCCGTCAGGTATCCACCTTCTTCATAGCCAACATACCCCGGAGGAGCCCCTACCAGCCGAGCGACTGAATGTTTTTCCATAAACTCGGACATATCAATTCGAACCATGGCGTCTTCACTGTCGAACATAAAGCTTGCCAGCGTTTTGCACAATTCCGTTTTACCAACACCTGTCGGACCCAAGAATAAAAAGGAACCTATCGGTTTATTGGGATCCGAAAGTCCTGCTCTGCTTCGGCGAATAGCATTTGAAACAACTTCTACAGCTTCAGTCTGACCAATAACACGAGCGTGTAGCACCTCTTCCATACGAAGTAGCTTTTCTTTTTCCGCTTCTAGCATTTTGGAAACAGGGATACCAGTTTGCTTAGACAATACATCAGCAATCTCATTGTCTGTGACTTTGTTACGTAACAAGGTCATTTCCTGCATCTCAGCTTGGGTAGCCAAATCAAGTTGCTTTTCCAATTCAGGAATACGACCATACTGAAGTTCAGACATACGGTTGAGGTCACCAGCTCGACGAGCAAACTCCATATCCATTCGAGCCTGTTCTAATTCGCTCTTAATGTGCTGCGTACCCGATAAGGACGCTTTTTCTGCGTTCCACACTTCTTCAAGTTCGGCAAATGCTCGCTCTTTATCTTCCAGCTCTTCATTAAGGTTGCTTAGACGTTTCTCACTCGCCTCATCGTGTTCATTGGTCAACGCCTGTTGTTCAATTTTAAGCTGGATAATTTTACGCTCCAGCTTGTCGAGGGATTCAGGTTTGGAATCGATCTGCATGCGGATGCTTGATGCCGCCTCATCAATCAAGTCAATCGCTTTATCGGGCAGCTGCCGGTCAGAAATATAACGATGAGATAAACTCGCCGCAGCGACAATTGCAGGATCGGTGATTTCTACATGGTGGTGCAACTCATAGCGCTCTTTCAATCCACGTAATATCGCCACCGTATCTTCGACTGAAGGCTCATCCACCAGCACTTTTTGAAAACGGCGCTCTAATGCAGGATCTTTTTCAATATATTGGCGATATTCGTCTAATGTTGTTGCACCAACGCAGTGAAGCTCTCCACGTGCCAAGGCGGGTTTGAGCATATTGCCGGCATCCATGGATCCTTCACCTTTGCCTGCACCAACCATGGTATGAATCTCATCAATAAAGAGAATGACACTGCCTTCTTCTTTAGACAGCTCATTAAGAACCGATTTCAATCGCTCTTCAAATTCACCACGATATTTAGCTCCAGCAACTAAAGCGCCCATATCAAGTGACAGAACTCGTTTGTTACGTAAACCTTCAGGAACTTCATTATTTATAATGCGCTGCGCTAACCCTTCAACAATTGCGGTTTTACCTACACCCGGTTCACCGATAATTACTGGGTTATTCTTAGTTCGACGTTGCAGTACTTGAATCGTGCGGCGGATCTCGTCATCACGGCCAATGACCGGGTCCAATTTACCTTGTTCAGCTCGTTCGGTGAGATCGATGGTGAATTTTTCCAGAGCTTGTCGTAACTCTTCAGCGTTTTGATCATTCACTTTTTGCCCGCCACGAATTTTATCAATGGCATCACTCAATCTGGCTTCGGTTAAACCTAACTCTTTTAAAAGCTCACCGAGTGGTCCACGATCTTCAATGGCTGCAAGAAGGAAAATTTCGGAAGAAATGTAGGCGTCCTGACGCTTTTGCGCGACTTTGTCACACAAATTGAAAAGCGTGCCCATCGAACTGGATAACTGAACGTCACCACCGATACCACTGACTTTGGGTAAACGATCAAGGATTTCACTCAGCTTAGAGCGTAAGTGAGTAACGTCGACATCGAGCATAGTCAGTAATGGCCTAATAGGACTGCCATTTTGATCCATCAGCGCCACCATCAAGTGCACTGGTTCGATGTATTGGTGATCGCGCCCCAGCGCGAGTGATTGTGCGTCAGATATCGCTATTTGAAATTTGCTTGTGAATCTGTCGAGACGCATACCTACCTTCCTAACCTTAACGGAGAATACTCTTATAGTCAGTATGAGAGATGGATACGCAAGAATCGATTTTCAAGGGGAGAGGGCTAAGTTTCCTCAGCAATTCTGGGCTTTACTTTTCCAACCATATAAACGTTGCTTGCCTCCCAGTAACCCCATCTCGACGATAAGAAAAGAAGCGCTTCGGATTGAGATAAGTACACAGTTCACTGTAATAAACGTCAGTCACACCGACGTGATTCAAGCGCTGAGTAACAAGCATGTTCATATCTGCTAGCCATTTCCCCGGATTTTTACGTGGCACAAATGCTTTTTTAGCCTCAGCGTCGAACGAGGTGAATGCATCCAAAACGTCCTGACCAACCTCAAATGCAGAAGCACCGATTGCAGGGCCAATCCAAGCCATTACCTGTCCATCAAATTTCGCGACCGCATTTTCGACAATCCCATCGGCCAAACCGCGCCAGCCAGCATGAACCGCTGCCACTTGTGTACCAGCGGTATTGGTCAACAAAACGGGTAAACAATCAGCGGTCATAGCAGAACACACTACTCCTATTTGCTGAGTAAAGAGGCCATCAGCATCCAGTACGTTTTGCGTTGGTCTGTCAGCTTCCAATACAAGTGTAGAGTGTGTCTGATTAAGCCAGATTGGTGCCGTCGGCATCTGGGATTGCTGCGTTAACCATTGACGGTTCTTTTCAATAATCGCAAGTTCATCCCCAACATGTGCGCCAAGGTTTAACCCTTGATAAACACCAGAAGAAAAGCCTTGGTGTCGAGTCGAAGCAAAAGCTTTAACATGGCTCGGTGCAGGCCAGTTAGGGATGATAATATCCATCTTAGAATTCGTCTTCTAATCCGTGTTGTTGCGTATCTTGGCGAAGTGCTTCGGCCATTTCGACAATGTCATCCGGTACTGGCGCGTGGAACTCCAACTCTTCTCCGGTCACCGGATGATCAAACTTTAGCATCACAGCATGAAGCGCTTGACGATCAAACTTACGAATCATTTCCGCCAGTTCTTCTGAAGCACCAGAAGGAATTCGCGCGCGACCACCATAAGCAGAATCACCTAACAAAGGATGCTGAAGGTAAGACATGTGCACACGGATCTGGTGAGTACGCCCGGTTTCAAGTCGTAAGCGAATACGAGTGTGTTCACGGAAATGTTCCGCAACTCGGTAGTGCGTCACCGCAGGCTTACCCATTGGACTAACCGCCATCAAAGTACGCTTCGTTGAGTGGCGGCCAATCGGCTGTTCTACTCGTCCGCCAGCCGTCATACGGCCAATCGCGATAGCTTCGTACTCACGTACGAAGTTACGCTTTTTCTGTAGAGCACGCACTAAACGAGTTTGGGCTGGCACCGTTTTGGCCACCACCATTAGGCCCGTTGTATCTTTATCGAGACGATGCACAATACCCGCTCGTGGCACTTCAGCGATACTTGGATAATGGTGTAACAGCGCATTCAGCACTGTGCCATCTGGTGTACCTGCCCCTGGGTGTACAACAAAACCACGAGGTTTATTGATCACTAGGATGTCATCGTCTTCATATACGATATCAAGAGGAATATCTTGTGCTTCCCAGCGCTCTTCATCTTCCAGTTCTGCTTGAAGGATAATTTCCTCGCCACCCATAACCTTGGTGCGAGGTTTTGTGATCACTTCACCATTAACTTTAACTTTACCGCCAAGCAACCATTCCTTTAAGCGCGAGCGAGAAAAGTCAGCGAATAATTCTGCGATAGCTTGGTCTAGACGTTGGCCTAGTTGGCTATCTTTTACTGTATTTGTTAATTCAATCTGCTGAGCCATATCGAACTTTTTTAAAAACTGTGAGACTAATTGTCACTAGTGTGGAAGAATATCGCTCCATTGTATCTGCTACCGGCAAGAAAGTAACGGAAGCGCAAAAAATATTTATCTCAAGGAATCGAATCCTGACATGAAAAAGCATACTTTATCTGGCTTATTGGCACTGTCCGTTTTGGTTGGCTGTTCTAGCAGCGAAGAAATCGTTCCGGATGTACCGCCATCAGAACTCTACTCAGAAGCACAGGTATCGCTGCAAAGTGGCAATTGGTTAACAGCTATCAATAAGTTAGAAGCACTGGACTCTCGCTACCCATTCGGTGCTTATTCTGAGCAAGTTCAGCTGGATCTAATTTATGCTTACTACAAAAACGACGATTTAGCGCTTGGCCTTGCAACTATTGAACGTTTCTCTCGCCTCAACCCAACTCACGAAAAGCTAGACTGGGTTTTGTACATGCGTGGCCTAACTCATATGGCACAAGATCGTAACTTTATGCATGACCTATTTAATGTTGATCGAAGTGATCGAGATCCTGAACCCGTCAAAAAAGCCTTTGCTGACTTCAAAAAATTACTAGAGCGCCATCCAAATAGCCCTTATGCAGAAGATGCTCAAAAACGTATGTTTGCCCTGAAAAATCGTTTGGCTGAATACGATCTAGCAACAGCTGACTTCTATCTGCGTCGTGAAGCTTGGATAGCAGCCATCAATCGAACACAAGAATTACAAAAAACTTACCCAGATACAGAAGCAGCACGCAAATCACTTGAGATTCAACTCGAGGCTTACGAAAAGCTTGGTTTGGCCGATCCAGCTAAACATACCGAGCAACTTATCAGGCTAAACCCTCAGTAACGGTTTATAAATGAGAATAAACGCCTCTTTATTGAGGCGTTTTTTTTGCCTACTTTGATGATAGAGTTATTAAGAACTACCTTTAAAAGATGGTCTTTCGAGGGTATTTCATGAGCAAAATTGTCTTGTTTCTGATCTTGTTCGTCGCCATACCGCAACATGCCGACGCGCTGTCATTATCACCATTGAAAAAAGATCCTTATTTTGGCGATCTGGACGAACTTGAAAGGAAAGGAGCGATACGAGTTCTCGTTTCAGCGGATCTTGGCTTTTACTATATTGAGGATGGTAAACCAAAAGGTATTCTCGCTGAATTGTTATACCACTTTGAAAAAGAACTAAGACAACGTTCATCTTACTTTAACCTACAGATCATCCCTGTCCATCGAGATGAACTTCTCCCTTCTCTGGAAAAAGGCTTCGGAGATCTGATTGTCGCCAATCTGACAATGACTTCCTATCGTTCAAAATATGTCGATTTCAGCATTCCAGTTTTGCAGGGAGTGCGTGAACTGTTAATCACTCATGATACTAACGTCCCGCCAATTACAGAGTTGAAAGAAATCAGTGGCCAAGAAATCTGGGTTAGAGCCAGCTCCAGTTACTTTGAAAGCTTACAAAAAGTCAATCAAATGCTTGATGTACATGATTTACAGCCTGTCACTATTCGCTTTGTTGAAGAAACTCTTCAAGATATTGAAATTATTGAACTTGTCAATAAAGGTCATATTAATGCTACTGTTCTAGACAGCCATAAAGCCGAACTCTGGCTTAAGGTTATGGATAACATACTCTTACACGATCAAGCACCTATCAGAGTGGATGGTAAAATTGCTTGGGCAATGCGAAAAAACAGCCCTCATTTACAGTCATTCGTAAACCAATATCTAAGGAAAACTCGATCAGGCACTTTGTTGGGTAACGTCATTTATGGCAAATATCTCGACAAAACAGGCTGGTTGAAACGTATTCTCCACCCTGATCATATTGGCCGCCTTGACTCGTTATCAGGCATCTTTGCCAATTATTCCGAACAATATGACTTTGACCCACTAATGATCTCAGCGCAAGGTTTTCAAGAATCGGGCTTAGATCAGAGCAAAGTATCACACAAAGGTGCAGTGGGTGTTATGCAGGTGTTGCCGAGTACCGCTATGGATCCTAATGTCGCCATACCCAATATTTATCAAGTCGATAACAATATCCATGCGGGCGTGAAATACATGCGTTTTCTCAAGGACCGCTATTTTAGTGATGATGACATCACGCCCGACAATCAGGTTTATTTTTCCCTTGCCGCTTACAACGCTGGCCCTGCTAATATTCGTAAGATGCGTAATTTGGCCAAGCAGCATGGCTATGATCCAAATCGATGGTTCCGGCATGTTGAGATCATGGCAAGACGTAATATTGGTCGTGAGCCAGTTCACTATGTCTCCAACATCAATCGGTATTTTGTCATTTACAAGCAGCTCAACGCACTAAAAGAGCAACGTAAACTTCAATCCACTAGCAAAGGCATACCAGATCTCTTCGTTCCTAGTATCGATAAGTAACGCAGGGGAAATATACTCAAAAAGAGGGCCTGAAAACTATAAAGGGGAATGGGAAGAGAGTCACACAGGTAGTTGAGCAACAATTGACCACAAGTTTTTATCAGGTCGAGCAAGTGCCCTAAAAAGCAGATGATTTTTAGTATGTTGTCTCTCTCAATCTAGCGATATTTTTTTTGGGTACAAGCTTTTTCAGCGCCAAATAAACCAAGTATTTGAGATAGATCACGTTTAATTTCAATCTAAAAACACACCACCAGAAAAGTGATATATATCACATTATTTTAAACTTGGGCGAGTAATCTGGAGTTAACCCATAAGGGATGCAACAGAGGAAAACATCTATGAAAGTAAACATCACTGGTAAAAACATCGAAACCACCTCTGCAATCCGAGCCCATATTGAGAGCAAATTTAAAAAGCTGGAAAAATGGCAAGTAGACATCATCGGATGTCAGGCAAGCTTCTGTGAGGAGCCAAACAAACAGAAGAAATTTGAAGCTGTTATCACCGTCCCTAAAGGTCAGCTTGTGGCGTCTGCAACCAACGAAGATCTTTATATTGCGATCAATGAAGTAGAGCAAAAACTAGAACGTCAGCTCAACAAACTTCGCCACAAGCCTGAAGCACGACGTACAGAGAAACCGGAGCTTGAAGAGATAGAAAGCGAATAATAGTTAACTCATATTAATGAGTTACTGAGGATTTAAAAAATAGCGCCAGAAGGCGCTATTTTTTTACTTGACGCTCACTAAACGGTTGCTTATTGTGTTGGCAGCATCACAATAAAAGTAACGTTCTATGACCCACAACACTCTGTTCTTTTTTGACTTCTTTTTTCTCCACTAAGCTTGGAGGCTCTCTCGTTTTCGAAAGAAAAGTCAAAAACGAACAGGAAGCCTCCCAAAAGGGAGGCTTTTTTTATGAAGGAATGCAGGATGACCGAACAAAAATACTCACTCGATGAAATTCGCTTACGTTTAAATGAGCTGGATGACGAACTGTTGAAGCTCTTATCAGAACGAAGAAAAATGAGTATCGAAGTGGCAAAGAGTAAAGTTCAGACATCTAAACCAGTTCGTGACGCAAGTCGAGAACAACAGTTATTGGTGAAACTGATTAACGCTGGTCATAGCAAGTATGAACTCGATGCTCAGTATATTACCAAGCTATTCCACACTATTATTGAAGACTCTGTTTTGCTACAACAATCTTACCTGCAGAATCTCGCCAATCCTGAGTTGAGCCGCAAACCGCTGGCTCGAGTGGCCTTCCTTGGTTCTAAAGGATCATACTCCCACCTCGCTAGCCGTGAGTATTTCAGCCGCAAAAACACAGAGCTGATAGAGCTCAATTGCGAGCACTTCAAAGAGGTGACACAGACGGTTGAATCTGGTCATGCCGATTATGGCGTACTGCCGATTGAAAACACTAGCTCCGGTTCAATCAATGAAGTATACGATCTGCTGCAACATACTACACTGTATATCGTTGGTGAAATGACCCTACCAATTGAACATTGCTTAGTTGCAACTTCGGATATTCGTTTAGAAGAGATCAAAACCCTCTACTCACACCCACAACCTCATCAACAATGCAGTGAATTCCTAAGCCGAATGAAAGGCGTCACACTGGAGTCTTGTGCCAGCACTGCCGATGCAATGCAGAAGGTTAAGGAAATGGGTCGCCGCGATGTTGCCGCGATTGGTAATGCTTCAAGTGGTAAACTCTATGGTTTACAGTCGATCCAAGGCAATATTGCTAACCAAACTGAGAACCACACCCGTTTCATCATAGTAGCACGCAAACCCGTGGAGGTTTCCAGCCAGATCCCAGCAAAAACGACACTCATCATGTCAACCTCCCAAGACGCCGGCTCTTTAGTCGCAACTTTACTCGTGCTACAAAAGTACGGAATCAACATCAACAAATTGGAATCGCGTCCAATTATGGGGAACCCTTGGGAAGAAATGTTTTATGTTGATCTCGAATCTCACCTTGAATCCGAAGAGATGCAGCAAGCTCTGAACGAGCTAACAAAACTGACTAAACATTTAAAAGTTTTGGGTTGTTACCCAAGCGAAAATGTCAAACCAACAACAGTGAAACTTCAGTAATTAAACAATGCAGATCAAATAAATTACTTACAAGGACTGACACTAATTATAAATGCACCTAATATTCCGCTTGTTAGTTGCATATTAGGTGTGTGTCAGTCCTTTTAACATATCACTCTGATAGGCGTTATCCATTCATGGGTCAAAAGGCCACTTTCTAGTTGATATGAAATCACTATTTCTACTTACCTTCGCACTTTTTATGCCGAGTTTTTCTACTCACGCTAATCCTCCGCTCAATGTCTACATGTGGGAAGATACGCTCTCACCGAATGTCATTGAAAGTTGGCAATCGAGCACAGGTACTCCGCTGAAGCTATCCCATTTTGACAATGACGATGAACGTAGCTTGTTGATGATGAAAGGTATTCAGTTACCTTTTGATCTCGTGGTTTTAGATAATGTTTCAGCACAGATATATGGACGTTTAGGCTCGTTTGAAAATCTTACCCAGCTGAAAAATCGTCATCATAACGACGAAAAATGGCTCCAGGCCTGTGGTGAATACGCCGTCCCTTACTTTTGGGGAACAGTGGGCATTGCCTATCGTAAAGACATAGTGAAAAGGCCCCCAACCAGCTGGCAAGAATTTGTCCATCCACCAAAAGTTCTGGAAGGGCGTATTGGGATGATCAACGACAGCGTTGAAAGCTTTCTGCCGGTATTTTATAGCTTGGGGATCTCTCCAATAGAAGAACAAGAATCGCTCTTCCAGCAAGCCTACCCCGAATTGCAATCTTTCAGCGCTAAAGTACTCACCTACGAGTACATACTCAGCTACATCCGCAGTAATAGGAATGCTGAAAAGCTGGCAATGGCTCTAGCTTATAGTGGTGACCAATATTCATTAAACCGCTACTACACAGATAATCATTGGGACTTCATCGTTCCTGAAGGTGAGTTGTTTTTATGGGTTGATTGTCTGGCGGTCAGTAGTCATTCAACTAATAAGGGAAGCGCGAAAGCTTTCCTTGAGTACCTTATGGATCCCACTATTGCTGCAACAAATGCAACAGACATCAAAGCTGCAACGCCAAACTTAACGGCGTTAAAACAGATGCCTGATTGGTATCTAGATGATGCATCATTGTTTCCAGAACAACAGCGAGTCGAGCAAGGGCGCGTAGATAGCGAACTCTCGGCATCCAATATCAGCTTACGAGCAAAAATAATAAATCGCATTCTGAAACGTCATGAAGCTCAGTACTAGAGTTCTGTTGCTAGTTTCCCCAGTCATCCTAACCAGTGCTGCGTTTTCTAGCTACGGCATATATAACAACCAAAAAGATGCGTTAATTAAACGCGAAAACAGCTACCTTCAATTAACGATGGAAAAGCTCGCAGGCCACTTTCGTCAATCAGTGGCTCTACTGAACAGCTATTCCCTGACCTTAACAAAGAGTGACATTATCCGTCATTACTTTGGTCAGCAGGCTAACCCGTATAGGGAGATGGAGCTGATCGACAACCTGCAGACGACGATTGAGAATCTTCAAGCGAATAAGCAAAACGATATTGCTGTCGCGATTCTGAATCATAATCGCGCTCCGCAGTTCTATGCTGATAACCAGTCCGATCCTTTTTCTAAGCTCGACCAGAATGTATTCCGTTTTGTCGATCGAACCTATCGCCGTACGGGTAATACGTCCTACACTGGATTCACGCAAAACCACCAAGGACAGAGCATTTTAGTACGCTACGATGTCCTCGATACCAATACGCTGATCTCTCCACTTAGCTACAATACCGACCAAGTCTTTTTTATCGTAGTGTATCTATCTTTGGATAAATTTGATCAACTTAAACACATTCTCGAATTCGACAATGACAGCAGCATATTTTTCGCTGACCAACCGATCATTAAATCAGGATTAACCCATTCAGTTGAACTCAAACCAAACCTTTATGCGGTGTTGGATCCTGCCCAATATCTACTGGACGAAAAGCTACACAAGATAGAACAAAGGCTGTTGTTGTTCTTTGGCGCTTCCACTGTAGCCACAATCCTGATCCTACTATTTTTGCTCCATCGTCGCGTCATCAGCCCAATTACTCGCCTTGAACACCAACTTCAGCAAGTCGAGCAACATAGGCGTCATAACATTGAACGACTCAGCAGCGATGACGAAATTGGTCGTTTATCCGCTCGTTTTTATGACATGTACAAAGAGCTCAATTCAAGTTATCAAAAAACCAAAGCCATGGCGGAGAACGACCATCTAACACAACTGGCCAATCGCCATCAGTTTCAAGTTTATGTCGAACGTACAATTGCCAACAAATTACTCCACACCCACGCTTGGATCCTGTATATCGACTTGGATAACTTTAAGTACGTTAATGACAAATACGGACATCACCTAGGTGACTCGTTGCTGGTAAAATTCGCCGACCATATCCGTGAAATCTGTCATCAGTATGAATTGTCTTATGGCGTCAAGTGTATCGCTTCAAGATTGTCTGGCGATGAATTTGCCATTTTCATAGCGTCCGCATGCGAGAATAATTACCCAGACAAGATCGCCCAAGCGGTTTTGGAACCTATTCAAGACCCTCAGTGTTCACCTCTGGGTAGCTTTCCTATCACTGCCAGTATCGGTGTCGCGAGCTACCCTCAAGACGGACAGGACTTAGCTAAGCTGCTGTCTAATGCTGACACCGCCATGTATCAGGCCAAACGTGCAGGAAAAAATCAGGTCGCACGATATTCACAAGCACTGGATCAAATTGTTCGCCGCCGTACCCAGATTGAGCGAGCATTGAGAAATGGTGAATTCGACAATGAATTTCATTTGATGTACCAGCCTTATTTTGACCGTTCAGGTAAGACCATTGTGGGCGTCGAAGCTCTGTTGCGCTGGGATTCACCTAAAATGGGCAAGGTAAATCCTGGAGAATTTATCCCTATCTCAGAAAAAACTGGTCTGTTTGGTAAGATTGATCGCTGGGTCATACTTCAAGCGTTTAAAGATTTTGTGACACTACAAAGCTGTTTTGATCATCCGATTCAGTTGTCAATCAATCTCTCTTCTGCGGAGCTCGACTCCTTGCAGCTCGCGCGAGACATACAACACGCCGCCAAGCAGTTTGATGTCGTCCCCGGCTTAGTCGATTTTGAGATAACAGAAACCTTTGCCACAGACTCACAAAGCTACTCATTGTTACATGAACTATCATTGATGGGCTTTAAGCTAGCGATTGATGATTTTGGTTCCGGCTATACATCTATCTCTCAGCTTGTAGAATATCCGGTACAGAAAATTAAGCTCGACCGTGAGTTTCTTACCGCGCTGATCAAAACCAACAATCAGAAGGTGGTGAAACCACTGGTGGATTTGTGTCACTCACAATCAATGATAGTAACCGCTGAAGGCATAGAGTCACAGGAAATGCACCAATGGCTGGCGGAGAATCAATGCGATTACATGCAAGGGTATTTCCTTTCTCCCCCTATTTCACTGCATGAGCTCAAACACCTCGATTTATTCACACAAGGAAATCAACATGTCGGTGAAGAAAGTTATTGTCGCTTCGCTTAACCCAGCCAAAATCAATGCTGTCAAAAGCGCATTTCAGGCAGCCTTTAACTCAAAAACGTTTGAGTTTGTCGGTGTGAATGTCGCTAGTGAAGTAGCCGATCAACCAATGTGCAATGAGGAAACGCATACCGGTGCGCTAAACCGAGTGCGCAACGCTAAGATGTCCTACCCTAATGGCGACTACTATGTGGGTTTAGAGGCTGGTATTGAAAGTAATGTCACGTTTGCATGGATGGTAATTGAATCCGAGACACAACGAGGAGAGTCTCGGTCTGCTAGCTTAATGTTGCCACCCGCTGTGATTGAAAAACTAACTAAAGCTAATGAGTTGGGTGATGTGATGGACGAAGTGTTTGGCACTGAGAACATTAAGCAAAAGGGTGGTGCTATTAGCTTGCTGACCCAAGACCAATTGACGCGCAGCAGTGTGTATCATCAGGCCTTGATATTGGCATTAATTCCGTTTACCAATCCAGAACATTTCCCCGCTAACCTCGAATAAAATAAAGGTGCCGAGGGCACCTTTATTTAGGTTCAAGTAAGGCTGAGATATCAGCCTTTTCTGCTTCACTCTTTGACTTCAGTTCATTAGATCCGCGAGTTATAGTTGCGACACCCACCCCTAACATCTGACTGATTTGTCGCTGAGACAGTTCACCTTTAAGCAGTTCACGGCATATATTGACCCTTGCGATCAAAGATTCACGCTCATCGGGTGTGAGCAGCATGGTCAACAACATTTCGTGTTGGTTGGACTCGCTGCTCGTTTTAATCAAATCTAAGATCTGTTGCCAGTCGGTGTACTCAGGTTGTGTTGCCATTTGCTCTCGCTGCCTAGAACGTCATAAAACTAGTATCTGGTGTCGATCTCATTCTGATTGAGAAACGCTCCATCGACCCCCAAAAGGTTACGGTAATAGGTTTCAAACATCAGAATGTTCTGCACATAACCACGGGTTTCCTTAAATGGAATCGCTTCAATAAATGCGTAAGCATCCAGTTTACCTTGGGTACGTTCACGCCAAGTTTTCACTCTATGCGGTCCTGCATTATACGCAGCAAGCGCAAAAATTCGATTATTATCGTATCGCTCTAGCAAGCCTTTTAGATAATGACTGCCTATCTCAATGTTTTTACCAACCTCGTATAAGTCATTGCTACTACGATACGACAGCTGATATTTACGCGCAGTATACTTAGCTGTTGATGGCATAATTTGCATAATACCTCGAGCGCCAACGGGAGAACGCGCTTCAACATCCAATCCGCTCTCTTGTCTCGCCAAAGACATAAGCGTGATAGGATCGATGCTGTGCTTTTCGCCATAAAAGTTAAACCACCAGCGATGGGCTACTGGAAAACGCAGCTCAAGGTTGTCCCACATTTTGGCCTTGATACTCGCCGTAACCGTTAAGTGAGACCATTCTTTATAGGAAGCATAAGCCGCTAACATCTCTTTTTGCTCAGCATTAGCTCGATTAAGCAACCAACGCCATTCATTCTTCGCAGCGGCAATTTTATCTCGCTCTATCAACTCTTCGATACGGACTAAAGCCGTCATAAACGGTTTTACCGTTTGGTGTTCATAAGAGATGGTAGAGACGGGATAGTTTATTGAACGCTTGATCTCTTTCGCCGCTGCAACACTGTAGAAGTTTCTCTGGCCAAGCATATTTTCAAGACGCTGGCTGCCTTTCATGATATCGCCCAACGCCACTTCACTGCGTCCTAACCAATATTGCCAACGCAGACTTTGCTGAGCAGTCTCGGGGAGGCGGCCTATCCAGTTTTCCACATCACGCCAGTCGGCTGCTTGAATCGCCAAACGAATTCGACGCTCAATCAAAGCAATATTGCTGGATGTTCCAATCTTTTTATCTCGCCATTTAGCCAAAGATTCTGAATCCGTATTAATCAGACGGAAAGCAATATAGTCAGCCAGCTTCTGAACCTCACTTGCAGGCATTTTCTGTGCAGAGGTTGCTTGGTCAAATACGCTTTGGGCCTTATTGACATCTTTTCTTGCCAGCTTTTTCAATGCAAGCCCTGTCTGAGAACGATTAAAATCACTTTGGGTATGCTGACGAGCAAATGCAACAACGTTTTCTGGCCGATTAAACAAGGCCTTCATATCGGAAGCTTGCTGGCCGGATCGATCAGAGTTGAGGAGCTTTTTAAGGTAATTCATTAACGAACCATTGCGTTCTTCAAATGCCAGCAACATACGCTCAAGGATTTGTTGATCGGTTCTCAGCCCAGCTCTATCCCATACCTCAAATAGAGGATCACAAGCATCAGCAATACTCTGTCCGGAATGCCAAAGTTTGTTTGCCCCTTCAAAAGCCTGATCTTTGTGTCCAGTTTGATAGAGCGCATGGTAGTAGTGGCATTGATAAGTTTCACCACGAGGTTCCACTGTCTGGAATTCTGCCAACTTTTGCCATTCCTTCTGTCTGGCAAGGCTGTCGATATATGGCGCTCGAATGCGAGCTGAAAATGGCAGCGAACGATAAGTATCAATAAACGCTTCCACTTCCGCCGGTGATCGTTGCCCTATATCGACTAAAAAAGCACGGTAGTCTGTATAAGGAGTCAGAGGATAATCTTTGATTTTACGGCGAATTTTTTGGTATTGGGTGACCTGATTATTGTCTAGGTATTCTTGTGCTTGATCATAGATTTTCCGTTGTTGCTGGAGCTCACTTGCTATTGCTGAAGTGGCTAAACTTGCGCTGCAAACCATCGAGACCCAAGTCAAAATCGATGAAGGAATGCGATGCAGCGACTTTGAAAACGTCAGCATCATAAATTCTCGTCCTGTTGAGAATAATTAGTAGGGTAGATAATTTATGCTTATTGTAAGCGGCCATGTAAAGGGTATAGATGCAAATAATAATAAATTCACATAACTGTGACATAAGTTGCACCACTACAAATGTATTGCTCACTTATCCATCAACAAGGTCAATTAGTTGTCCATACTCCTTATTTCGAAGGTAACAAAGCACCCCATCTTGGTATAAAATGCCCCTTTACGTGAATTGAAATTTTAGGAACGATCGGCAATGGCTGAATACGTATATACCATGTCGCGGGTGAGCAAAATCGTGCCACCTAAGCGTCAAATTCTGAAAGACATCTCGCTAAGCTTTTTCCCTGGTGCCAAGATCGGTGTTCTAGGTCTGAACGGTGCGGGTAAATCCACCCTACTACGTATCATGGCAGGTATTGATACTGATATCGATGGTGAAGCACGTCCACAACCAGGCTTGAATGTCGGTTACCTACCGCAAGAACCTGTATTAGACGAGTCTAAAACTGTACGTGAAATCGTTGAAGAAGCGGTATCGGACGTTGCAGGTGCGATGAAGCGACTTGACGAAGTATACGCTGCGTACGCAGAACCTGATGCTGATTTCGATGCTCTTGCAAAAGAGCAAGGCGAGCTGGAAGCACTTATTCAAGCCAAAGACGGCCACAATCTAGATAACACTCTTGAGCGTGCTGCTGATGCACTGCGTCTTCCGGAGTGGGATCAGAAGATCGAACACTTATCAGGTGGTGAACGTCGCCGTGTCGCTATCTGTCGCCTGCTACTTGAGAAGCCAGATATGTTGCTTCTGGACGAACCAACCAACCACTTGGATGCAGAATCTGTCGCTTGGCTGGAGCGATTCCTAGTTGACTATACTGGCACTGTTGTTGCAATCACACACGACCGTTATTTCCTAGACAATGCAGCAGGCTGGATTCTAGAACTTGACCGTGGTGAAGGGATTCCATGGCAAGGCAACTATACCTCATGGCTAGAGCAAAAAGACGCTCGTTTGCAGCAAGAAGCTTCTCAGGAAAAAGCGCGTCAGAAAACCATTGAGAAAGAACTTGAATGGGTTCGCCAGAATCCAAAAGGGCGTCAGGCAAAATCAAAAGCTCGTATGGCACGTTTTGAAGAGCTTCAAAGTGGTGATCACCAGAAACGCAATGAAACTAACGAGCTATTCATCCCACCAGGCGAGCGCCTAGGTGATAAAGTTATTGAAGTAAATAACCTAACTAAGTCGTTCGACGGCCGTGTTCTCATTGACGACCTTTCATTCAGTATGCCAAAAGGTGCCATTGTCGGTATCATCGGCGCGAACGGCGCAGGTAAGTCTACTCTCTTCAAGATGCTGAGTGGCACAGAACAGCCAGATTCAGGCTCTATTGAGATGGGTGATACTGTTAAGCTAGCGTCTGTTGACCAGTTCCGTGACAGCATGGATGACAGCAAAACTGTCTTCCAAGAAATATCTGAAGGCGCAGACATCATCAAGATCAACAACTTTGAAATTCCTGCGCGCGCTTACTGCTCTCGCTTTAATTTCAAAGGCTCGGACCAACAAAAGATCATCGGTGAACTATCTGGTGGTGAACGCAACCGTGTCCACCTTGCTAAGCTGCTCAAAGCTGGTGGCAACGTACTACTACTCGATGAACCAACCAATGACCTTGATGTTGAAACGCTACGTGCACTAGAAGAAGCCCTGTTGGAATTCCCGGGTTGTGCCATGGTAATCTCGCACGACCGTTGGTTCCTAGACCGTATCGCAACACACATCATCGACTATCGTGATGAAGGTCAGGTGAACTTCTACGAAGGTAACTATACTGAGTATATGGAGTGGCTGAAGAAGACCTTAGGTCCGGAAGCAGCAGAACCGCACAGAATCAAATACAAGCGTATTACAAAGTAATCTTGCTTGAAATTTGTGCAAAGGCCGCTATCATTAGCGGCCTTTATTATATATTGATTCAAAAAAGCCACCATATATATCGAGGCTTTAATCAATAGTGCGAACGAGCGCGCATAGTAGTCACTTCTGATTTGATAGCCTTATAGGATACCTTTAAGAGAGACAACTATGATCGAACGCCGTCGATTTTCGCGCATTGTTTACCAGACACAAGCATTGCTATCTCAACAAAACAGAGTGGTGAAATCCTCTGTGTGTGATTTATCCCTGCATGGACTGCTGCTGACGTCAGATGACGCAGACTCGCTTGATGTCGACAGTATGGTAGATGTAGAGTTTTCGCTTCAAGACAGCGATATCACGATTGAGCTAGTCGGCAAAATTGTGGGCCTCAATAACAATGTGATCCGTATAAGTATTGATCATATTGACATTGAGAGTATCGGACATCTGAAGCGGTTAATTGAATTGAATGTCGGTGACGATGAACTCCTACACAGAGACATTGAGCACCTGTCAGATTTGGGTGAATACACCTAACTAAGCAGTATGTCCAACAAGATAACAATCTCTATCCCCTCTTCATCTGGGGAGCAACAGTTTCACCTGTCAAGAAAAGCCCTTCTTATTGCTATTGCAGGTTCAATCAGTGTGATTGCCCTCAGTGCGACTGCCACTTATTACAGCTGGCAGCAGCAGAATTCTTCCCGAGCTCAAGTCATTCAACTACGTAATCAACTTGCTCAAGCCGAGCAACAATACCAACAGCAGGTCAATGAAACCCATACTTTGTCTCAAGAACTGGAAGAGAAGCGCGACCAAATCCATACCCTAGGCAAGCGAGTTTATGATGTGGAGTCAGTACTTGGTCTTGCTGACGATACACAGGCTGAAAAGTACAACTTGGCGAATCGTATTGATGCCGCAGCGGTCGATTCTGCCGTGCGAGCCACCATGTTTCGCATGATCCCGAACGATACGCCGATGAACTATCTGCGCATCTCTTCACCTTATGGACGACGGATTAATCCAATCACAGGCAAGCGTCACACTCATACGGGTATCGATTTGACCTGTAAACGCGGCCAAGCGATTTACGCCCCAGCCGATGGCGTTGTGGAGACAGTTCGACCAAGCTCAAAAGGCTTTGGCAACTTCCTGACTTTGAGACATTCGTTTGGCTTTATGAGCTCATACGCCCACCTAGCGAAATTTAAAGTGCGCAGTGGTCAGTTTGTGAGTAAAGGAGAGCTGATTGGGACATGTGGTAATTCTGGAAACTCGACCGGACCTCATCTTCATTATGAGATTCGATTTCTTGGCCGAGCGCTTAACCCTCAATATACCATGGATTGGACACCGGAGAACTTTAACTATTTGTTTGAAAAAGAGAAGAACGTGAAATGGGCGCCTTTGGTTGAATTGATAGACAATACGGTCAGATTACAGGTCAACCTCACTAACCATCCTTATCAGGATGCATCGGTAAATACGGTAAAGCGTGACGAAAACCTATCCGATACTCTCACCATACAATAAAAAAGAGCTGCTTAAAGCAGCTCTTAAAACATCAAATTAGTAATGATATGTTAACTACGATGGATGGAATCATTCGCCTGCTTCAGTAGATTCTGGCTTTCATGCATAAACTGCTGAGAATAGTCACCAAACCATTCGCTTACTTTATTGAAGCTTGTGACAAACGCTTGCTTATCTTTACCTTCTAACACTTTCAGTGCTTCGCCAAAACATTGATGGAAGCGCTTTATCATATCGATGTTTTCTTCAGAAGAAAGGATAATATCACCGTATAAGTTCGGATCCTGACCGAAAAGACGCCCCACCATCGCCAACTCCAACCGATAGATTGGTGAGCTTAGTTTCAACAGTTTATCAATATTTGGGTTCTCACGGCTCAAATGCAGGCCGTAAGCAAAAGACGTAAAGTGGCGTAACGCCTGTATCAAAGTCATCCCGTGATCGTGCTCTGAGGCATCAATCTGGCACAAACTCGCTCCCCAAATAGAGAACTGTTTCAGTAACCACTGGTAGTGTTCTTCACCACGACCATCGCAGTAAACAATGACCTGCTTAGCTAAGCTCGGCACATCAGGGCCAAACATTGGATGCAGTCCGACAACGGGTCCTTGATGCACATTGAGCATACTTTGCAGCGGTTTAGATTTGATCGAGGTTAAATCACACAAAATGCAATCTTTTGGCAGTTTGCCTAGCTTCTCAATCACACCCTGGGTCAGATGAATCGGAACAGTAACTACCACTAGGCCTGCGTCCACCAGCATTTCGTCCGCTTTATCCCAGTCTTTACTGCCAAGTACTTTGACATCATAACCAGATAGTTTGAACATTCGACCAAACAAACCACCCAGTTGGCCATTACCACCTACAACCACCACAGAACGCAATTCTGGATTCAAACACTTAAAGCCAGAATCGTTCTCACTCGCGTAAGACTCACGCATGGTACGACGAAGAATGTCTTCAATCAGCTGAGGCGGTACGCCTTTCTTTTCCGCTTCTTCGCGACGTGACGCTAACATGGCCGCTTCACGATCTGGCGCATAAATCGGCAGACCGTGTTCGCTTTTTACTTCACCAACTTTCTCTACCAGAGACAGTCGTTGTGCCAATAAATCCAGAATTTGTTTGTCTACTGCGTCAATTTGATCACGCAATTCATTCAATTCTACGGCCATGATGTTCCTTGTTACTCTTTTCTTAACCTTTCAGACGATCTTCCAAGAATGGGACCAGTTCTGAGTGTGCATGTCGCAATAGTGCCTCAGTTGTATCCCAATTGATACAGGCATCGGTAATTGAAATACCATATTGCATTTCGTTGAGAGGAATATCGGATGGCTGATTACCTTCATTAATATGACTCTCAATCATCAGGCCAATAATCGATTTGTTGCCTTCACGAATTTGGTGAATCACATCTTCAGCAACCAAAGGTTGGCGGCGGAAGTCTTTCCGCGAGTTAGCATGGCTACAATCGACCATCAGAGAAGCATCCAGACCAGCTTTTGCCATATCCTGTTCACACTCAGTGACTGACACTGAATCGTAGTTGGTTTGTTTACCACCACGCAGAATAACGTGACCATTTGGGTTACCTTGAGTGGTCAGTAGCGCTACCTGACCTTCACGGCTGATACCCATGAAGCGGTGGCTTGAAGACGCTGCCTGCATCGCATTGATGGCTGTTGCCAAGCTTCCATCAGTACCATTCTTAAAGCCAATCGGCATAGATAGACCACTCGCCATTTCACGGTGAGTCTGAGATTCTGTCGTACGTGCACCAATTGCTGCCCAGCTGAATGTATCCGCTAGGTATTGAGGGCTGATCGGATCCAGCGCTTCAGTCGCCAGTGGGATCTCCATCTCTGCTAGTTCAACTAGCAGTTTTCGCCCTACGTGCAGGCCGTGCTCGATATCGAAAGTACCGTCTAGGTGTGGGTCATTAATTAAACCTTTCCAACCCACTGTGGTACGTGGCTTCTCGAAGTAGACGCGCATAACAATGTAAAGCTGGTCGCTGAGCTGTTCAGACAATGCTTTAAGACGCTTAGCGTACTCTTTCGCTGCGTCCAGATCGTGAATTGAGCAAGGACCACATACAACCAATAGGCGATGATCTTTTTTATGAATAATGTTAGCGATAGTCTGACGAGACTCCTGAATAAAACGACGAGCGTTATCACTCAGCGGTATCTTGGCTTTCAGCTCTTCAGGTGTAATTAGAACTTGTTCTTCACTAATATTAATGTTGCTCAATTCGCTTTTTTGCATAACTCAAACCTGTATATATTTTTTTACACCCAATTTTAATCGTCTTTACCGGGCTGGATTAATCATAAAATAACAGCCTAAAAACAAATTTCAAGCTGTACATATAAAAAAACACACTGTAAATATTTATATACACAATTATAATTTGAGCTAGTTAGTTGAAAAACTTCGATTCATGCATGTTTTCTTCAACTTATCTTTTCTAAAATAAGCCTATAGCCCAGCATATTATTTCACTCATGGATCTCATTCTTTCCTTACTTCAGCAAATGTGTGTCTACTTAGTCCTTGCTTATATGCTAAGTAAAACCCCTATTTTCCTGCCATTGCTGAGTATCTCCAATCGCCTAACGCACAAACTCAGTGTCTACGTCCTGTTTTCCCTATTCTGTGTTATGGGCACGTACTTCGGCCTACAGATCAATGATGCGATTGCCAATACCCGTGCCATCGGAGCCGTGATGGGGGGATTATTTGGTGGGCCTATAGTTGGCTTCTTTGTCGGGTTAACCGGTGGTTTGCATCGTTACTCGCTTGGAGGGTTTACCGATCTTGCTTGTGCTATCTCAACCACCGCAGAAGGACTGATAGGTGGCTTATTGCACACTTATCTGCTTAGGCGAGGGAAAGGTGCCCAACTGTTTAACCCAAGCGTAGTATTTGCGGTCACCTTGGTAGCGGAAATTGCCCAGATGGCGATCATTCTGATCGTCGCTAAGCCATTTGATCAGGCGTATTCCTTAGTCTCTGCGATTGCTGCCCCAATGATCATCGCGAACTCCGTCGGCGCAGCGCTGTTTATGAGCATACTTCAGGATCGAAAAACTATCTTTGAAGAGTATTCAGCCACCTTCTCACGTCGGGCATTGAATATCGCCGAACGGTCAGTTGGTATCCTCGTTTCTGGTTTCACCACGAAAAATGCGGAGAAGATTGCTCGAATCGTTTACGAAGAAACCAATGTGGGCGCCGTGTCGATCACTGACAATGAGAAAATCCTCGCCTTTGTCGGCATTGGTGACGATCACCATGAGCCAGAAACACCGATCTCTTCGCAAAGTACACTCGATGCCATCTCACGTAATGACATCATCTACCTCGACGGCAAAGACAAACCTTATCAGTGTTCAATCTCAAAAAGTTGCAAACTGGGCTCCGCACTAATTATTCCTTTGCACTCAGGAGATAAAGTAATTGGCACCATTAAGCTGTACGAACCGAAACGTAAGCTGTTTTCGACCATCAATATGTCGATGGCCGAAGGGATAGCGCAGTTGCTTTCCAGTCAGATCCTATTTGGTGACTACCAACAGAAACGCACGCTACTCTCTCAAGCAGAGATAAAATTGCTGCATGCGCAGGTAAATCCACATTTTCTGTTTAACGCGCTGAACACCATCAGTGCCGTCATTCGTCGCGACCCTCCTAAAGCTCGTGAGCTGATTCAGCACTTGTCACATTTCTTCCGTAGTAACCTCAAACAAGACGTAGAAACAGTAACTCTTAAGGAAGAATTAGCGCACGTTAACGCTTATCTCACCATCGAGAAAGCACGTTTTACCGACCGATTAGAAGTGGACATTGATATTGATACCGCATTGCTGGGGCGTAAGCTGCCGACCTTTACCCTACAACCTTTGGTAGAGAACGCCATTAAACATGGCATATCAAACCGACTGGAGGGAGGAAAGATCCGCATTTACAGCCAGAAGCTTGAGCAGGGTTATCAGCTGTGTGTAGAGGACAACGCAGGCAGTTACACACCACCAGCCAATAATCATCAGGGGCTAGGGATGCAAATTGTCGATAAGCGGCTGACCAATAAGTTTGGTCAGATGGCATCACTGTCTATTGACGTAACACCAAACCAACTGACGAGAATGAGCTTCCTCATTCCGGAAAAGACAATGGGTTAGGACACGGATATGATTTCTGCTTTAGTCATAGATGACGAACTATTTGCGCGTGAAGAGTTGACCGAACTGCTTGAAGAGTCGGGCAAAATCACTGTGATAGATCAGGCCAGTAATGCGATTGAAGGCCTGAAAAAGATTAACCAGCTTAAACCCGATGTGGTCTTTCTCGATATTCAGATGCCGCAAATCACCGGCATTGAGCTACTCGGGATGCTTGACCCTGAAACCATGCCAAAGGTTGTGTTTGTCACCGCCTACGATGAATTTGCTATTCAGGCGTTTGAAGACAACGCATTCGATTACTTATTGAAACCGGTAGATACTTGTCGGTTGGACAAAACCATCAAACGCCTTCTTAAGTACGCCAACAGTCACACTCACGAGCAAGTCGCAGCAATCACCCCATCCAGCCTAGATCAAGTACCTTGTATTGGCTTGAATCGGATTGTCATCATTCCGACGCAAGATGTGGAGTTTGCTTACAGTGATATCAGTGGTGTTCATGTCCAGACAGGAGACCAGAAAGCCACATCTCAACTGACACTCAAAATACTCGAAGAAAAAACACCTCTGGTGCGCTGCCATCGTCAGTTTCTGGTTAACATAAAAGCGATTAAAGAAATCAAATTGCTAGAAAATGGATTAGCAGAAATTGTCACTGTCAGTGATCAAACGATTCCTGTCAGCCGTCGGTACCTGAAAACACTGAAAGAAATGCTTGGCTTCCATTAAAAAGAGCCGCAACTGCGGCTCTTTTTTGCTCATTACTTTTCAACTTATCCAACAACACGTTTCATCGCTTCGGATGTCAGCTTCCACTCATCACTACTACGCAACTCAGACAAGGTAAACGACTGTTTCTTCAATAATGCGGTCGCTTGTGGCGTTTCCATCACTGGTAGGTTGTCCAACACTTCAATCTGCGCATCACGCTTATTGCATACCAACACCATGTCACAACCCGATACCAGAGACTGATGCGCACGCTCAGCAGGCCCCCCCATCACAGATGCACCTTCCATCGTCAAATCATCAGAGAAAATAATGCCATTGAAGCCCAACTGTTTTCTTAACACAGCCTTGAGCCAAAATTCAGAGCCACTGGCCGGCTGATCGTCGTAATGAGGGAAAACCACATGCGCCGGCATCATTGCATCCAGTAACCCAGCCTCAATCTGAGCTTTAAAAATCGCCATATCCTGTTCAAAGATAGTGTCTCGCTGATCGTAGGGCGTTTCCAAGTGAGAATCCGCAATCACACCACCATGACCGGGGAAATGTTTGCCCGTCGTTGCCATTCCAACCGCTTTCATACCGCGCATGTAAGCATTGCTGTGACGGATGATACTATCAACATCTTCGCCAAATGAACGGCTACCAATCGCCTTACATTCATGACCTTTATCCAGCACTGGAGCAAAGCTCAGATCAATATCGTGAGCCATCAGTTCCGCTGCCATTAGCCAACCACCTTGCTGCGCCAGCTTTTCTCCATTCGCTTGCTTGGCATAAGATTCTGCCGCAGGGATAAGTGAGAAACCTTCCTTGAAGCGTTGAACTCGACCACCTTCTTGATCAACGCCAATAAGAATCGGACGTTTCGCAGCCTGGCGAATGGATTGGTTCAAGGCGAGTAACTGTTCGTTGTCATGATAGTTGCGAGTAAACAGAATCACGCCCCCGACGGTTGGATGTTCAAGAATTTCTCTATCTTCCGTGGTCAGTTCGCAACCTTCTACATCAACCCATAAAGGTCCCATAATCATTCCTTACTGTTTCAAAGCCGCAACAGCGGATTCACGTTGTTCAATTAATTGGTTAGCGCTTTCTTCCTGCAGAGGTAACAGCGTGCGAATTCGAGCTAAACCTTTCATATTCAACTCCTCTATTTGATTTGCAGTGTACTCAGCCACGTGAAACTGGGGAATAGTTAATTCTTTACGAACGTAAATTTGGAATAAACGAACACATGAACTGAGAACAGGATCATAGAATCGATATGGTTATTATTTCACCACCCAATGAACTTAGGAATGAATTACCCATATCAGCATGCTGACAAAAGCGATAAATAACTCCCCCCTTTCGGCCACACGTATTAAGTCTGCCCAGTGCGCCATAAGATCTTTAGGCGTTTGCAAAATCATATTGATGAGCTTGTGACAAAGTACAGTGAAAATAATGAGTGAGATATCGCTTTTTTAGGAAGTTTGGGCGCATACTAGCAACAACATATCGGTGATTAGTTCACGCCAAAAAGGAGGCGCACTGACGGTGCTACTCTATCAGCCGGAGAACAGGTGGAAATTCGCAATGGATAAAGAGCTTTATATTGGCATCATGTCTGGCACCAGTCTAGACGGTATCGATGTCGCCCTAGTAGAGGTAAGGGACGAGCACATTCAGTTAATCGACCATAGCGATTACCCAATACCTTCGATAATAAAAAAACAAGTACTCGATATCTGTCTCGGCCAACAAACCAACTTAAAACAGGTAGGCACACTAGACCATCAGCTAGGGCACTTGTATGCTGATGCAGTGTTAGCCTTACTTGAAAAAACAGGCCACAGTAAGGAGCAGATTACCGCAATCGGTAACCACGGTCAGACGGTTTTCCATCAACCTACAGGTGAAGCTCCGTTTACTACTCAGCTCGGTGATGCCAATATCATTGCAACACGAACAGGCATTACAACCATTGCCGATTTCAGACGTAAAGATATGGCATTGGGCGGGCAAGGCGCACCACTGGTTCCAGCCTTTCACAGGTCGCTGTTTCAATCAAATGCATCGAGCACTGTAGTGCTCAATATTGGCGGAATTGCCAACATCTCCGTACTTCGCCCCGATCACCCCGTCATTGGTTATGATACCGGACCGGGAAACATGTTGATGGATGCTTGGTGTCACCAGCACCAAGGCCAGCCTTTTGATAAAGACGCCTTATTCGCACAACAAGGCCATATCGATACAGCACTGCTCAACGCCCTACTTCAAGAGCCTTACCTCGCACAAAAAGCGCCAAAGAGCACAGGTCGAGAGCGGTTTAACTTGCCTTGGTTAGAGGCTATTCTAAGCAACCATAACTGCTCTGCTGAAGATGTTCAGCGAACATTGTGCGAATACACTGCACAAACCATCAGCTTAGAGGTCGAAAAGCACTCGCTGGGGGAGCAGCCTCAATTATTAGTTTGTGGCGGTGGCGCCTGTAATCCACTGCTGATGAGCCGCCTGAAAGCATTACTTCCAGCATGGTCTGTCGACTCTACAGATTCACAAGGTGTTGATAGTCAGAATATGGAAGCGATGGCATTTGCTTGGCTTGCCTATCGCCGCATTCACAACCAGCCAAGCAATTTGCCAGAAGTCACCGGAGCGAGCCATCCTGCTTCTCTTGGTGTGATGTACTTTGCCGATTAAATAAGGACGATTATGACCAACGATGCACTCATCGCAGCACTTTCCCATTTGGTTTCTGAAGGTCGTAACCCAGAAACAATGGATATTGACCTGCTGCCTTCTCTGGAAATCGTTAAAAGAATTAACCAGCAAGATAAACTCGTTCCACTCGCGGTAGAAAAAGTGCTGCCTGAAATTGCTCAGGCAGTAGACAAAATCACTCAAGCTTTCAAATTGGGTGGCCGCTTAGTGTATATGGGCGCTGGTACCAGCGGACGTTTAGGGGTCCTTGATGCCTCGGAGTGTCCCCCTACGTTTGGCGTCTCCGATCAAATGGTCATCGGCCTGATTGCAGGCGGCCCGGATGCTATCCTCAAAGCCAAAGAAGGCGCGGAAGATTCGCCGGAGCTTGGCGTTGCTGATTTGAAATCTATTGAGTTCAGCGATAAAGACGTCGTGGTAGGCATTGCAGCTAGCGGCCGAACGCCTTACGTTATTGGTGCGCTGGAATACGCTAACGACCTTGGAGCGACTACAGTTGCTTTGTCATGTAATCCGGATTCGATCATTGCGGAAGTCGCACAAATCGCGATTAGCCCAGTAGTAGGACCAGAGGCATTAACGGGGTCAACGCGATTGAAGTCAGGAACGGCGCAGAAGCTTGTTCTCAATATGCTGACCACGGCCAGTATGATCCGTTTGGGTAAGAGTTATCAAAACTTGATGGTTGATGTGAAAGCGACCAACAAGAAACTGGTTGCACGTGCCGCTCGTATTGTCATGCAGGCTACTGAGTGCGACAAACAGCAAGCCGTCAATACGCTTGAACGAACCGACTATGACGTCAAATTGGCCATCTTAATGCTCCTGACCGGAATGGATGTCGACAGTGCTAGAAGTCAACTTAATCATCAGGAAGGCTTCCTGAGACGAGCAGTAGAAAAACACAATCAATAACAATAAAGGCTTGGTAGATACCAAGCCTTTATTATTTAATATTCGTTCGCATGTTCATCCCAGCCACGCTTCCACTCCATACGAAATTTCTGCGCTTCTGCCGTGCCCTCACACACACCTTCATAATACTGCCCCGTTAAACCAATCTGATAAGCAAAGTTGGGGTTGCAGTACTCTTGGATTCCTATCAGATAACCTTGCTCATAATCTCCCTGCATCGCACTGCCTAAACTGGCTAACTCTTTAAAAGAGCGCTGAGAGTGGCCACGAATACCATCTCGATATCCAATCTCATACCAATCGCCTTCGTGAGCCAGTTGCTCAGTACTAGCAGTACACGCCATTAACGTAGATACCAACATCAGAAAAATGAGTCTTCTCATTGTTTTTCCTTGTTTTTATTGAAGGTCTCTTAATCAAAACACTAAATGCCCGACTTTGCCACTGAGATGCACTAAAAACCGCTTAACAGTGCCAATTACCACTCAGCCTGCCATATGACCACTCAGCTGAGATTTGAATGAGAATGGTCATCGAGAAGCGTAACATTGAAACTGAACTTATTAAATCTTGACTAAGGAACAAGTGCTATGTTGTGGTTTCTAACCTGTGTTGCTGCTCTGATAGGCGGATACTTCCTCTACGGGTCATTGGTTGAAAGAATCTTCGGTATTAATGAAAAGCGCCAGACACCGGCTCATACGAAGGCGGACGGTGTGGATTATGTTCCAATGTCGACCAAGAAAGTCTATCTGGTTCAGCTTCTGAACATCGCTGGTGTTGGCCCTATCTTCGGTCCCATTATGGGCGCACTGTATGGCCCTGCGGCAATGCTTTGGATTGTTGTCGGCTGTATTTTCGCCGGCGCAGTGCACGATTACTTCTCAGGTATGCTGTCGGTACGTAACGGTGGTGCTTCTGTGCCAACAATCACAGGTCGCTATCTAGGCAATGGTGCAAAACACTTTATGAATATCTTTGCCATTGTTTTATTGTTGCTTGTAGGTGTCGTCTTTGTTTCTGCACCAGCAGGTATGATCACCAATCTAATCAATGAACAAACCAGCATCTCTGTCAGCATGACATCAATGGTTATCGCTATTTTTGCTTACTACATTATCGCCACTATTGTTCCTGTCGACAAAATCATTGGCCGCTTCTATCCACTCTTTGGCGCACTGCTTATTTTTATGTCGGTTGGCCTGATGACAGCAGTTGCGCTATCAAGCGAGCACACCGTAATGGGTGATTTTCAGATAACGGATATGTTCACCAACCTGAACCCGAACGATATGCCACTATGGCCAGCGCTATTTATCACCATCGCATGTGGTGCTATCTCTGGCTTCCACGCTACTCAGTCACCTTTGATGGCTCGTTGTATGGAGAATGAGAAAAACGGTCGCTTCGTTTTCTACGGTGCCATGATTGGTGAAGGTGTGATTGCGCTTATCTGGTGTGCGATTGCGCTGTCTTTCTTCGGTAATCTCGACGCGCTCTCTGAAGCCGTGAAAAACGGCGGACCTGGCAATGTGGTCTACAGCTCTTCGTTTGGCCTACTTGGCGTAGTTGGTGGTGTGATTGCCTTCTTAGGCGTTGTTATCTTGCCCATCACATCTGGTGATACTGCGTTCCGCTCTAGCCGTTTGATCTTAGCCGAATACTTCAACATGGAGCAGAAGACTCTGCGTAATCGCCTACTGATGGCAGTCCCTCTTTTCGTGATTGGTGGCATCCTAACTCAAGTAGACTTCGGTGTTATCTGGCGTTACTTCGGCTTCGCTAACCAGACAACCGCAGTCATGATGCTGTGGACAGCTTCAGCTTACCTGCTTCGTCACAACAAACTGCACTGGATCACAACGATTCCAGCCATCTTTATGACGACTGTAGTGGTGACCTTTATCCTTAACAACAGCACGCTAGGATTTGGGCAACCAATGAACGTGTCGACCATCGCTGGCATCTTGTTCTCGCTCGCGACAACGGCCTACGTCATCAAAAAGTCTAAAGGCAAAGGGGAAACTGACCTAGCGGATGAAAACGCAACCAAAGTGGCAACTGAAACCGCTTAAGCCAATTGATTGGCATATTGAATAGGGCTCCTTAGGGAGCCTTTTCTTTGGTCTAAAAACTGTCACGCTAGGTCTATAGCAAAAACTGAGTTCAAAGCCTGCTAACTGGATTTAAACGGGATCTAAAAAAGACGACTTAATGTCGCCTTTTTATCCTTTCAAATCGCTAGTCAACTTGTTTAATTTGTAACTCTTTTGGTACTTCAAAGAACATGTTTTCTTCACGACCTAGAACTTCTTCTACTGAACGGGTGCCAGCGAGCTCTTTGATGCGTTCCAAAATCTGATTAACCAGCTCTTCTGGCGCGGATGCTCCCGCCGTTACACCCACTTTTACTTTATCGTTAAACCACTCTGGTTGAATGTCTTCCGGGCAATCTGTTAGATACCCTGGAGTACCTAGCTTCTCAGCCAGCTCTTTCAGACGAGTCGAGTTAGATGAATTCTTAGAACCGACAACAATCACAACATCAACGTCCGTTGCCATCTCGCGCACCGCATCCTGACGATTCTGCGTGGCATAACAAATATCGTCTTTACGTGGGCCCTGAATTTCAGGGAACACACGTCGAAGTTCGTTAATCACATCTGCAGTTTCATCTACCGACAATGTTGTCTGACTTACATAGTGAAGGTTGCTCGGATCTTTGACTTTCGCTTTGAGAGTAACCACATCTGTTGGCGTCTCAACTAGGTACATACCACCTTGCTCACTGGCATACTGGCCCATTGTACCTTCTACTTCAGGATGCCCAGCATGACCAATCAAAACCACTTCCATATGACGGCGGCTTGCACGAGCCACTTCCATATGGACTTTAGTCACAAGTGGACAAGTTGCATCAAAAACGGTCAAGTCACGTTCTTTCGCTTCTTTGCGTACAGCCTGAGACACACCATGAGCAGAGAAAATCACAATATTGTCATCAGGGACTTCATGAAGCTCTTCGACAAAGATAGCACCTCTTTGTTTGAGGCCTTCGACCACAAATCGGTTGTGCACGACTTCATGACGAACATAAATCGGTGGTTGATACATTTCCAATGCACGTTCGACAATGCTGATCGCACGATCAACACCTGCACAGAAGCCACGTGGGTTGGCTAAAAGAATTTTCATTTCATTGCTCATAGTGATTATTTTATCGCTTCAGGCGGCTATTCTACTGACAAAATTTCAACTTCAAAAGTCACATCTTGCCCTGCTAGAGGGTGGTTGAAATCCACTGTCACTGAATCACCCGCAATTTCGGTAATAATTCCAGGTATTTCCATACCATCAGGGCCAGAGAAAGCCATGATGGTTCCCACTTCAACTTCTGCATCACCGACAAATCTTGCACGATCCATATGATGCACATTGTCTGGGTTCGGAGCGCCAAAGGCATCTTCTGCTTTCAGTTCAATCGCCTTTTTCTCACCTACTTCAAGTCCTAGCAAGCATTGCTCAAAGTTTTCACTTAGGCTGCCATCACCAATCACGAGCTTAGCAGGCTTACCCATGTTATGCGTGCTATCAGCAACAGAGCCATCTTTAAGTTTGATAGTAAAATGCAGCGTTACTGCGGATTCCTGGACAATAGTGGTCACAATACGTTTCCTTGTTATTGGAGAGATTGGCTTCTATTCAATAGAGGCTTCGTTATATTAAAAAGCGCTCTCTGAATCAACAGACAGCGCTTAGGGTTATTCGATCATTATGGGCTTACGCTTCGGTTCCAGCGCCTTTTTTACGAAATCCGTCAAGGATAATCATTGCAGCGCCAATACAAATGGTGCTGTCAGCCAAATTAAATGCTGGCCAGTGGTAGTTACCCCAGAAAAAGTCTAAGTAATCGACAACATAACCGTGTACTACACGATCAAATACGTTACCCACTGCACCACCGATGATCATGGCATAAGCCACATTGTTCCATTTCTCTTTTGCTGGCAGTTTACTCATCCAGTAAGTCAGCATAGCGGTTACGGCAAAAGCGATACCGGTAAATAACCAACGTTGCCAGCCGGCCTGATCACTCAGGAAACTAAATGCAGCTCCGTAGTTATGTACATAAAGCAGATTAAAGAAAGGCAACACCTCGATGCGGTTGGTCCAGCCATAACCCATATTATCCATCACAAACAGCTTAATGCCTATATCTGCTAGAAAGATAACCAATGCTAGCCACAACCAACGCACGCCTGATTGCTTTAAAGTAAATGCTTGTTCGCTCATACAGTTCCTAAAAGTAGCCCCAGTAGATACTGGGGCTATGAATTTTCAATAAAGTTCAACTTCTGATTGCTCTAAATATTGGTGTTGTAGCAAAGCGACAAATTTACTCGGCTACAACACCAAGAATGACGAACAATTAAGCGAATTTGCGTACTTCGCCTTCACCATCAACGTTAGACACACAACGGCCACAGATCTTCTCGTGACCTTCGATTGTGCCAACATCTGGAGTGTGGTGCCAGCAGCGGTCGCACTTCTCGTTTTCAGTTGCTTTCACTTCAACAAATAGGCCTTCGACATCTGTTGCTTGCGCCGCTTCTGACTTCTCGCTTAGAGGCTTAACAACCGCTGCTGAAGTTAGTAGTGCAAAGCGTAGCTCATCTTCCAGCTTGCTTAGCTTGGCCGCTAGTGCATCATCAGCGTAAAGCGTCACTTCTGCTTGCAGAGAGCCACCAATTGTCTTCTCTTTACGAGCGTCTTCTAGCAGTTTGTTTACACCACCACGAACCGCTTGGATTTCAGCCCAGAATTCGTTGTTCAGCTCTTCGCCTTCCTCTAAACCGAACAGACCCTGGTACCACTCGCCTGTGAAGACAAACTTATCGCGCTCGCCTGGCATCTCGTTCCAGATCTCGTCTGCAGTGAACGACATGATTGGTGCCATCCAACGAACAAGCGCTTCTACGATGTAGTAAAGCGCTGTCTGACAGCTACGTTGAGCGTGGCCACCAAGTTTCGCTGTGTACTGACGGTCTTTAATTACGTCTAGGTAGAATGAGCCCATTTCGATAGAACAGAACTGCATTAAGCGCTGTGTTACTGCGTGAGTGTTGTACTCACCGTAAGCTTTAACGATCTCTTCTTGTGCAGCTAGTGCACGACCTACAGCCCAACGGTCTAGAGCCACCATTTCTTCAGCAGGAACGAGATCCGTTGCTGGGTTAAAGCCGCTTAGGTTAGCAAGGAAGAAACGCGCGGTGTTGCGGATTCGACGATACGCATCTGCAGAGCGTTTTAGGATTTCATCAGAAACCGCAACTTCACCAGTGTAGTCAGTTGAAGCAACCCATAGACGCAGGATATCTGCACCTAGCTTATTAGTTACATCTTTTGGCGCAACTACGTTTCCGATAGATTTCGACATCTTACGGCCTTGACCGTCAACCACGAAACCGTGAGTAAGCACTTGCTTGTATGGCGCTTCGTCTTTCATCGCGATAGATGAAATGAGTGAAGACTGGAACCAGCCACGGTGTTGGTCAGAGCCTTCTAGGTATAGATCTGCCGACGCGCCGTTGTACTCTTCACGAGCATCAACCACTGAGTAGTGCGTCACACCTGAGTCGAACCATACGTCTAGCGTATCAAGTACTTTCTCGTACTTATCGGCCTCTTCAGCTAGTAGGTCAGAGATTTCTAGATCCCACCAAGCTTGAATGCCTTTCTCTTCAACTAGCTGAGCCACTTTCTCAATCAGTTCTAAAGTGTTTGGATGAAGCTCTGCCGTTTCTTTATGAACGAATAGAGCGATTGGCACACCCCAAGTACGTTGACGAGAGATACACCACTCTGGGCGACCTTCAATCATACCTTCGATGCGGCTTTGGCCCCACTCTGGCATCCACTCAACACCTTTAATTGACTCTAGTGCTTTTGCACGTAGGCCAGCTTGATCCATTGAGACGAACCACTGTGGTGTTGCACGGAAGATGATTGGAGTTTTGTGTCTCCAACAATGCGGGTAGCTATGCTCGTAAGCGTGGTGATGTAGCAGCGCGCCTTTCTCTTTTAGCGTTTCCACTACTGCATCATTAGCCTTGAATACGTGTTGGCCAGCAAATAGCTCTGTATCCGGCAGGTAAACACCGTTTGAACCGACTGGGTTAGCCACTTCTAGGTTGTATTTGTTACCGACTGCAAAGTCTTCTTGACCGTGACCAGGTGCTGTGTGAACCACACCAGTACCAGAGTCAGTGGTTACGTGATCGCCAAGGATCGCAGGAACTGTGAAGTCATAGAATGGGTGATTAAACTGAGATAGCTCAAGGTCGCTACCTTTTGCAAAGCCAAGGTTATGGAAGTGCTCGATACCCGCACGATCCATCACATCTTTCGCTAGCTCAGAAGCAACGATGATACGTTCTTTCGACTCACCTTCTACTTGGATTAATACGTACTCTAGATCATCACGTAGACATACTGCGCGGTTTGCTGGCAGTGTCCATGGTGTAGTTGTCCAGATAACGATTGAGATATCGCCTTCGCCTTCATGACCTTCGTTCAATGAGAACTTAGATAGAAGCGCTGCTTCATCGGCCGCTTTAAAGCGTACGTCGATAGATGGAGAAACTTTATCTTTGTACTCTACTTCTGCTTCGGCAAGTGCAGAGCCACAGTCTGTACACCAGTGAACAGGCTTGAAACCTTTAAGTAGGTGACCATTATCAGCAATCTTACCTAAAGCTCGAATGATGTTTGCTTCAGTCGCAAAATCCATAGTACGGTAAGGCTTGTCCCACTCACCCATAATACCTAGGCGTTTGAAACTCTCTTTTTGACCTTCAACCTGGCCAGCAGCATAATCACGACATTTCTGACGGAACTCAGCCGCTGTCACTTTTTGACCCGGCTTACCAACCTTTTTCTCTACCATTAATTCAATAGGTAGACCGTGGCAGTCCCAGCCAGGAATGTAAGGAGCATCAAAACCTGAAAGTGTTTTGGATTTAATAATAATGTCTTTAAGAATCTTGTTTAGTGCGTGACCAATATGAATGTCACCGTTGGCGTATGGAGGGCCATCGTGTAGAACGAAAGATTTTTTGCCTTTCTTCGCTTTACGGATTTCACCGTAAAGGTCTTCTTTATACCAACGCTTAAGCATTTCTGGCTCGCGGTTCGCCAGATTGCCGCGCATCGGAAACCCTGTTTCAGGAAGGTTCAGGGTATCTTTATACTCACTCATCGATTCTTAATTCCGTTGTGTTGGGCGAATGTTAGACATTATGCCAAACGGTGGACTAGACCGTTTAGCGATTACGCTGACGCAGCCACACCCTTGCTGCTTCAGCATCCAATTCAATTTGTTGTTTCAATGCTTCAAATGAGTCAAATTTATGCTCATCACGAAGCTTATGTATTAGTACGATTTCTAGCTGCTTGCCATATAAATTGGCTTGGAAGTCAAATAAATGGACTTCTAGTTGCTGGCGGACCCCGTTCACGGTCGGTCGGTTGCCAATATTTGCTACGCCCCCAATCGGTTTATCTCCAAGGCCTAAAGCCTCAACGACGTAAACGCCCGATACAGGTGACACGCAACGCTTCAGTGGGATATTCGCGGTAGGAAAACCAATCGTTCTTCCTAACTTACGACCGTGTGATACTCGGCCACTGATGCTGTAATTTCGACCCAGCATTTCTGCTGCTGAGTTTACCTCATCGCTTGCCAATGCTTCGCGTATCGCAGTACTGCTGACACGCAATTGCTCAAGACAGAAACTTTGTGTACTGACGACCTCAAAGCCATGTTTTTTACCAGCCTCTTTGAGCATTTGGAAATTGCCTTTACGGCCTTTTCCAAAGCAGAAATCATCACCAACGACGAGAAACTTAACACCCAATCGCTTCACCAACAAGTCGCTAATAAACTCGTCCGGAGTCTGATTAGCAAAGCGCTTGTTGAAATTCACACAAAGTAAGCGTTCTATGTTCAATTTTCTCAGTTGAACAAACTTGTCTCTTAACCGAGTTAATCGCGCTGGTGCTTTCTCTTTTGCAAATAATTCCAAAGGCTGAGGTTCAAAAGTCATGACCGTGGCAGGTAAACCTAATTTAGCTGCCTGCTCAGACACTTGACGCAGCACTGCTTGGTGACCCAAATGCACACCGTCGAAGTTTCCTATCGTCAGGACACACCCAGAATGGTGTGCTTTGATATTGTGAATACCTCGGATCAATTCCATTGGCAGCTTCTAATTCCTGTCTCTTTTATTATTAGCAAAGCGTGAAACCGACGGATTATATACTAATCCTACTTATTCTGTCGCTGCTTTTAAATCTTTTAAGCGCACACCCATGATGATGAGCGATATCACGTAAACACCTGCACCTAATCCAATCAAAGCTATCAGCGACATCACTCGTTCAAACAAGCTCCAAGTCAACCACACCGACATATCTTCTAACTGCCAAAGAATTGCTGCTACCATCAGTCCTCCTGAAACAGCAAGCTTAATCACAAAAAAAACCGTGCGGCGCGTTAGCTTGTAAACACCAGCCATATGTAAGCCTCGGTACAATAAAGACATATTAACAAACGCTGATAATGCTGTTGCGATTGCCAAACCAACATAGCCATAGAACCAAGCAAAAATGGCGTTAAAGACCATATTGGTCACCATGGCGATAATGCCATATTTGACTGGTGTTTTCGTGTCTTGGCGAGAGTAATATCCCGGCGCAAGCACTTTGATCAACATAAAGTTGAGCAAGCCAGAGGCATAGGCTACCAGAGACATCGAAGCAAAGTGAACGTCCTGTGGGCTGAACTCACCGCGCATGAATAGCACCATCAGCATAGGCTTTGCCAACACCATTAAACCGAGCATCGCGGGAATACCGAGCAATGTCACCATGCGGACTCCCCAATCCATAGTATGTGAAAAACCGTCACTATGGGAATCCACATGTTTACGTGATAGGGCTGGCAAAATGACCGTTGCAATAGCAATACCAAACAAGCCAAGCGGAAATTCCAATAGACGGTCAGAATAATAGAGCCAACTGATAGAGCCCGTTTGAAGGAAGCTGGCAATAAAGGTATCAAACAGCAAATTGATTTGGCTGACCGATACACCGAACAAAGCTGGAATCATTAGGGTGCGGATTTTCACTACCCCAGGATCACGCCATCCCCATTGAGGCTTGACCATGACGCCAGCTTTAATAAGGAAAGGGATCTGAAAAAAGAACTGAACCAAACCGCCAAGAAATACCCCAATAGCAAGACCAATTTCAGGTTGAGCTATATTCGGCGAAATAAACCATGCCGAGAGGATGATCATGACGTTGAGAAAGACTGGTGTGAAAGACGACACCGCAAATTTACCCATGGTATTGAGAATCGCACCAGATAACGCGACAAAAGTAATAAACCATAAGTAAGGAAAGGTAATTTTGAGAATGAAGCTCGCCAGCTCAAACTTTTCAGCCGATGGCCCCCCGTTCATCCAGTCAAGAAACCAGCCAAAGCCAAACAGTGCCGTGACCACACCAGAGCCTAAAACGCCTAGGATTGTAACTATAGAAACAAGCACGCCTAAAGTACCCGCTGCTCTGGCAATCAACTGACGGGTCTTATCCATATCGCCTGCGGCATGGTACTCCGTCAATACAGGTACAAACGCCTGAGAAAACGCCCCTTCAGCAAACAAACGGCGTAAGAAATTTGGAATTTTATTGGCAAAAAAGAAGACGTCAGCACTAGCGCCCGCCCCCATCAAATTCGCCACTACTACATCGCGCACTAAACCAAGCACACGAGAAATCAAAGTCATAGCACTAACAATCATGCCTGACTTGAGCAGACGTTTACTCACAGCTACCTCGGGAATCCTGCAATACTTTCAATAGAGCTCTACTCTATGACAGGAATGTCAGGGCTAGAGCAGATTAGTATTAGCAATGAAAAAAAAATACTGATAGAATCCCCGCCATCTTAACCGTGAAGACCTATCTAATCCAAAATTTGTTTGGCCCCGATTGGTTTTTACACAAATCATTTGACATTTGAGCGTAAATGAGGGATATTCCTCGCCCTTAAATTGTCACCGAACCTAAGTTTTTGGGAGTTAGACCCTTGGCAAATAGTAAATCTGCTAAGAAGCGCGCTATCCAAGCTGAGAAACGTCGCCAGCACAATGCTAGCCGTCGTTCAATGATGCGCACTTACATGAAGAAAACTGTTGCTGCTATCGAAGCAGGCGACAAAGCTGCTGCAACTGAAGCGTTTGCTACAGTTACACCAATCCTAGACCGCATGGCGACTAAAGGCCTTATTCACAAGAATAAAGCTGCACGTCATAAGTCTCGTTTCGCTGCTGCAATCAAAGCGCTTTAATAGAACTCTGATTTATCAGTGAAAAAAAAACCGGCTCAAGCCGGTTTTTTTATATCTCCACATCAAGCAGTGAGCATTTCAGCTCTAACCACAATGAATCATCAGTCCATTACTTCGCTGCAGTATAGGCTGTGTAGCAAGTGGATCATTGATTTCACTTCTTCGCTACTTAACGTATAAAACACCGTTTGTGCTTCTTTACGTGTATTAACCAAGCCATCACGGCGTAACCATGCTAGGTGTTGCGATAAAGCAGACTGACTCAGCTCCAATTTGCTACATAACTCCCCAACAGAGAGTTCTTGGTTATGCAACAAACATAAAATCTGCAAACGTCTCTCATTCGCCATCGCTTTAAGTAGCACCACCGCTTTGGCAGAATTCTTTTCCATTTCTTGTAAGTTCATCGGCTAGTACCCCTTGAAACAACAAAACATCAACAAATCTCAGCCTGCAATTTATAAATTGATACATTTATAGCTGATACTAATCTATTTGCACTCAGTAATCTATTTGTAGAAATCAAAAAAAAGTGTTCACTGAAAGAGATTCGTGAAGTCTGCATCACAGACGTTCTTCACAGCAGGGTGTTGAATCATTCTTTCGGCGAAAATAACGTAGTATTCCTCTTTAAGTTCATCAATATGACCAATCAACTGCAAAGGCAAGTCACTTTCTACTTCTGATAAATATAAAGAAGGGGCGAGAAAAATAACATCATGGTGATAGCGCGCGAAAGATTTCATTAGAGCGACATCATCAAACTCCCCAAGAACGTTCGGTTGAAGCCCTTGTCGATCAAACCATTGGAGAACTTTTCGTCCCATTGCGGTTCGGCTGCCAGGTATCAACAATTTCCGTTGCTCAAGCACTGAAGGAAATGTGGCTTGTGCAACGCTGCTACTAGAGAAGAAACTCATATTGCACTCACCTAACTTTTTACTGTACAAACCTGGGCTTTGACTGGAGTCGACTGGGCAATCGGACAAAATCATATCCAGTTTATGCTGAGACAACTGCTCAAGTAACATCTCATGGGTCGATTCAAAACAGCGTAAATGGATACTGTTGTCAGGAGGTACTGTGGTCATCAAAATTTTACTGACTAGCCGCTTTGATAAAGCATCCGCGACACCGACATCAAACAGGATATTTGAGCGCTGGCTATAGTTGACAATATCCAGCATTTCGTAGCTCAAACCAAACATGCGATCCGCATATTTAAACACCAGTTGGCCAAGTTCTGTCGGCTCAATACTTCGGCCATTCCTTTTAGTCAACTTCCCATCCATTCGCTCTTCAAGCGCCTTGATCTGCCCTGTTACAGTCTGAGGGGTCAGAAACAGCGCATCGGCAGCTTTGGTCACTGAGCCTTGTTTACACACCATCCAAAAGTAATATAGATGGTTGTAGTTTAAGTGCGACATGAAAATTTTCTCTGTATTACATATGGCTATGTTTATAGCAGAAGCTTTAAATCACCACAATAATTCGGAAAAACTTAACTTTTCATCAATAAAAATCAATTTTACCGAAAAAAAAGAAGCGAATTATGACAATCCACGTTGATACAGACTGATACAAGGCTTGAGTTTCGTGAACTTCGTCGACTTTTTCACAGTCTATCAAAACATTTTAAAATATAAAAAATAACCATATTTCAATAATTTAAAACAAGTTAAAATCTCAATTCACAAAGCTAATCTTCATATCCAAATAAAAAAAAATCCATTACACACAACTGTAATATTAATGAAATATTTCCCATCTACTATCGCCCACAGTTTCAACAACCGACCAATACAAATTTATACGGTCCACGGAGAAAAATTATGAACCAAGCTACTACTGCAGCGGCACCTATCTCGAGCACAACTCGCTGGTTACGCTGGGCTAACTTGGCATTCATGTTATATCTACTGCTTCTAGCAGTATCTATGGTAGGCAGTGGCTTTAAATGGGCAACAGGCGATCAAGCGAAAGTGTTGTTCGAATTTGCTTCACACCCGGTCGCAGGTCTAATGATCGGTCTTGTCGCCACCGCTCTTATTCAGTCTTCTAGTACAGTGACCTCTATAATCGTTGGTCTTGTGGCTGGCGGCTTACCTGTGGAAACCGCGATCCCAATGATCATGGGTGCAAACATCGGCACTACGGTAACCAATACATTGGTTTCTCTGGGACATATTCGTAACAAAGAAGAGTTCAAACGTGCGTTTGCAAGCGCGACGATTCACGACTTCTTCAACCTTCTGGCGGTTGCTATTTTCCTACCACTGGAAATGATGTTTGGCATTCTAGAAAAGATTTCTCACTGGTTGGTTTCACCATTCCTAGCAACTGGTGACATGAGTATGAAAGGTCTAAACTTCATTAAACCAATCACTAAGCCTGTTGTAAGCGCCGTGAAAGAGCCTCTTGCTACATTTGGTGATACTGTCGGCGGCGTGCTACTTATCGTTCTTGGTATCGCAACTATCTTCGTCGCTATCACTGTAATGGGCAAACTGATGAAGAGCTTAATGGTTGGCCGTGCTCGTGAAATTCTAAAGAGCGCAATTGGCCGTGGCCCAATTCACGGTATTTTCTCTGGATCTGTGGTTACCGTACTGGTTCAGTCTTCATCAACAACCACCAGCCTAATGGTTCCACTTGTTGGCTCGGGTGTATTGAAAGTTCGTGACGTATACCCATTCACTCTAGGTGCAAACATAGGTACATGTATTACTGCACTACTGGCGGCAACAGCTGCATCAGGTGAGTTCGCCGTGTTCGCTCTACAAATTGCTTTGGTGCACTTGGCATTCAACATACTAGCCACCGTCTTTATCTTTGGTATTCCGTTCTTGCGTGAACTACCAGTTAAAGCTGCAGACATCATCTCCGATATGGCAGTGAAGAACAAAGCTGTAGTGGCTGGTTACCTTGTTGCAGTATTCCTTGTACTACCAGGTAGCATCCTAGCGCTGACGGCTTAATTGGCAAGACCATCGCTTATGCAAGGCCCGTAACTTAGGTTGCGGGCTTTTTTGCGTTTAGGAAGAGGGATATGGGAACGGGCTTCGCCCTACGGAGAGCTGGAGAGAACCTAAAGGGTTGGCACAATATACTTTTGTTTTTATTACCGTCATCCTCAAGAACGAGGAACGAGAGAGTTGGGGATCTCTTATAGCAAGTTGAAAACCATGAGAGATTCCCTACTCGCTCCTTCGTCACTCTATGGAATGACCCAATATGGTGTTGGTCTCCTCAATCTGGACGAAGTCCGTTCCCGCTCTCCAAAAGCGAAGCGTTCCACAGGGCGCAGCCCGTTCCCGCTCTCCAAAAGCGCAGCGATCCATAGGACGAAGTCCGTTCCCGCTATCCAAAAGCGCAGCGTTCCACAGGGCGCAGCCCGTTCCCGCTCTCCAAAAGCGAAGCGTTCCACAGGGCGCAGCCCGTTCCCGCTCTCCAAAAGCGAAGCGTTCCACAGGGCGCAGCCCGTTCCCGCTCTCCAAAAGCGAAGCGATCCATAGGACGAAGTCCGTTCCCGCTATCCAAAAGCGAAGCGTTCCACAGGACGCAGCCCGTTCCCGCCTCCCTTCTCTCACAAAAAAGCCGCCCTTTGCTAGGCGGCTCTTTCACAACTTGTGTTTATTATACCGAAAACGGATACTGGATCGGATCGTGGTGCTCGTAACCTTCAACCCAGAAATCATCGAGCGTAACCCAAGTTTCCAAATCTTCTAGTGACTTAATCTCAGGGTTAATATGGAACGTAGGTCCTGCTAAGGGCTCACGCTTCAACTGTACATCACGCATTAACTCAAGTTGATCTTCATAGATATGAGCATTCACTATCTTGTGGTAAGCCAATCCCGGCTTTTTGCCTGTTATCTGAGCCATGATTGCCAAGAATACGTAAACCTGAACCATATTGAAATTCAGACCAAGAGGCACATCACATGAACGCTGAGTGCTGTTTAAATAAAGCGTATCACCTAACAAAGAGAAATGATGACTATACATGCAAGGGCGTAAACACCCCATATGAAACTCACCAGGGTTGTAGAAATTGAGGATTTCGCCACGATCATCAACACCACGAGTTAAATCATCAACAATCTTGCGTAACTGGTCGATATAACCACCGTCAGGTTTAGCCCATGCACGCCCTTGAACACCATAAACACGCCCCATATCATCTTCACCTTTACGGTAAGGATTATTAAGCCACGCTTCGTTGAGGTTGGCATTCGCATCCCAGGTTTTGGTGCCTAGCTGGCGAAAATCTTCCGCACTGTCGTAACCACGAATGTAACCGAGCAGCTCAGCCACCGCAGCTTTCCAAAAGCTTTTACGCGTTGTCACTAATGGGAACTGGTTGCTGCCAACATCGTAAATCAGATCAGCGTTGATAACCGTCAGGCAGCGTTTGCCTGTACGCTCATTTTCAATCCACTCACCTTGCTCAACAATTCGCTGACAGAGTTCTAAATACTGTTTCACACCGGTTCCTTACTTCATTTGTTGTGGGATTTCATCTTTGTAATGACCACGCTGGTAAGCCCATACCATCATAAGGAGCCCAACGATAATCATAGGTAGAGAGAGGATCTGTCCCATTGAGATAAATCCACCAAATAAACCAAGATGGGCATCGGGCTCACGTACGTACTCAACGAGGAAACGGAATGTACCATATCCTGCTAAAAATAACCCTGAAACCGCACCTAGAGGACGTGGCTTTTTGATGAACCAATTAAGAATGAAGAACAACACAACGCCTTCAAGAAGCATTTCATACAATTGAGATGGATGGCGAGGCAAAGGACCGCCATTTGGGAAGACAATAGCCCACGGCACATCAGTAACACGCCCCCACAACTCACTGTTCATAAAGTTACCTAAGCGCCCCATACCTAGACCGAATGGCACAAGTGGTGCGATAAAGTCGGCAACACCAAAGAAAGTCCGTCCATTTTTCTTTGCATACCAGAACATCGCCGTAATCACACCCAATAGACCACCGTGGAATGACATTCCACCAGTCCATACTTTAAACAAATAAAGTGGGTCCTGAAGGAATAGGTCAAAATTATAGAAAATTACATAGCCTACTCGACCACCAATCACAACACCAAGAAAACCTGCGAACAATAGATCCGAAACCTGTTCTCGTGTCCATCCACTGTCTGGCTTATCGGCACGGCGATTCGCTAACCATAGTGCGAAGGCAAAACCAACCAAATACATCAGTCCGTACCAGCGAATTGATAGTGGACCAATCGAAACCAGAACGGGATCGATATTAGGAAATTCAAGATATCCCTGAGACATAAAACTATTACTCTTTTGGCATTCAGATAATTAGGTGAGAGTACGTTACAGCAACATAGTTCCAGCAACAAAGAGTAAAAATACTGCAAAGATTTTTTTCAATGTTGCGGTTGGTAATGATGTAGCTAATTTTGCACCGATACGCGTCGTAAGCATAGAAGTCGACGCAATTGCGATAAGCGCTGGCACATAGACATACCCTAAGCTGTAAGATGGTAATGATTGTGCCTGATAACCATGGAAGATGAAACCTATCATACCAGCAATGGCGATAAAGCAGCCACAAACAGATGAAGAACCAACCGCTTTACGCATTTCAATACCATGTCGGTTCAAAAATGGTACAGACAAAGACCCTCCACCTATTCCTGCAAGACTTGACACCATGCCAATTCCAGTCCCAATCGACAATGTTGCACCATTGCCAGGCATGCTTCTATGGCTATGCCCCCTAATTGAAAAAAGCATTTGTATCGCCAAACATAACACGATAACACCGAACACTTTAGGTAAATACTGCGAGGGGATCCATTCAGCTACATTCGCTCCAAGAAAGCCACCTACCACCACACCCGGCATCAACCATTTCACCACATACATATCCACATTACCGAGTTTAAAATGGTTAAGTGCAGAGGAACCAGAGGTAACAATAATAGAAGCAAGAGAAGTCGCCAAAGCGATTTGCATGCTGATAGCAGGATCAATACCTGCCATCGGAAGCAGAAAAAGCAACGCGGGCACAACAATTAAGCCACCGCCGATGCCAAGAAGTCCCGCCATTACCCCTACAACACTGCCAAGAAGGAGCAGCAAGACCAAAAATTCAATATTCACATTTTTCCTTATCGTTTACCTGCGCGGATAAAGCCCGCGAACCCTTTCTCTTCAAAGAATGTTTGCATCATTGTATAAATATTATTGCCATAAGGCTGCATTAAAGCATTGTCAGCAAGTTGTCTTAGTTCCCTACTGTCGGTATGGCGCAGCAAGTATTTCACCTTAGCAACATTGGACGTGTTCATACTCAAACTACGATAGCCCAACCCAACCATCAGAAGCGCACCGATAGGGTCACCTGCCAGTTCACCACAAATACAAACGGGCAGTTGCAGTTGCTGACAAGTTTGTTGGATATGGGCCAGTGCCATTATCACCGCTGGGTGCATCGACTCATAGACATCAGCAACCCGTGCGTTGTTACGATCAACGGCCAATAAATATTGTGTCAGATCATTCGTACCAATAGAGACAAAATCAACCTTTTCAGCAATCAGCGGCAAGAGATAAATCATCGATGGTACTTCAATCATCACTCCAATGGCTGGCATTTTCACTCGCTCATCCAATTCTGTGACTTCTTGATGAGCACGATCAATCAACTCAATGGCATCATCCAATTCTTGAGCTCCTGATACCATTGGCAACAAAATGCTCAGATTATCATGCTCGGCACTGGCTCGCATCATAGCGCGAATTTGCATCAGGAATATATCTGGATGATCAAGGGTAAACCGAATACCACGCCAACCGAGAAAAGGGTTGTCTTCCTCAATAGGCAGATAAGGTAGCGCTTTGTCTCCACCAATATCAAGCGTGCGCATGACGACGCGCTTATCGGGGTATGTCTTCAGCACTGATTGATACTGTAGAGTTTGTTCGTCTTCAGAAGGGAAGCGATGTTGAAGTAAAAAAGAAATCTCGGTCCGATAGAGGCCTACTCCATCGACCCCTTGATTGACAGCAATGTTCGCATCCGCACTCAGACCAGCGTTGAGCAAGACCTCGATACGCACATCATCACTGGTGCATGCAGGTTCAAGAATTCGCTGGTTGACCATGGTCGCCAACTCACTCTCTTGATGCGCCAGTTCGCGATACTCTTTGAGTAGCTGTTTACCCGGAGAAACAAAAATCTTTCCGCTGTATCCATCAACGATACCACGCTTACCATTAATCGGTTTAGGATTAAGTGTCACCCCCATCACCGCTGGAATACCCAAAGCACGAGACAAAATTGCTGCGTGAGAGTTTGCTGCCCCTTCAAGAGAAACGACCGCAAGGAGCTTTTCCTTAGGAATAGAAGCAAGTAAGGTTGCCGTTAACTCGCGCACAACCAATATCACAGGCTTTTCAATCGATGGCTTATCTTTCTCGGTATTGTGGAGAAAAAACAATAAACGTTGACCCAATTCTTTTATATCTTGAGCCCGCTCTCTGAGGTAAACATCTGACATACGAGCAAATCGATTGGAGTAGCTTTCAACGACTTGCCTCAGAGCCCAATCAGCGCGATCACCTTTTTGGATCTGCGTTTTTAGGTCCTTACGCAACATTGGATCATTAAGCAGGTGTGTAAATAGGTCAAATATCGCCAATGTATCTTTGTTGATTTCACTGTCGAGCTTTTTTCGCATCCGTCGAAAATCGCTCAACGCATCTTCAACCGCTAATAGTAGCCACTCTTGTTCACGCTCAACGTCCAACGTTGATGCTGGATATACATCTGTCAAATCCGGCTGGGTGTCATCCCACCAGAACTCGCCAATAGCAACACCAGAAGATGCAGGAATGCCTTTGATTGCGTGTTGCTTTTTCTCTAAGCGCCAATGTCCCTGAGTTTGCGCATGCGCAATAATCACCGCAAGCTGAGCCGCTAAGGTTACTAGAAAAGATTCTTCGATCTCATCAAACTGACGAGGCTGTTTTTGTTGTACAACCAACACCCCTAACACTTGCTTGCGATAAATGATCGGAGTACCAAGAAAACTTTGATACACCTCTTCGCCTAACTGGGAAAAATATTTAAAACTAGGATGCCGAGAAGCTTCGGCGAGGTTGAGGGGTTCAGCACTACGCTTGACCAAACCGACCAAACCCTCACTGAAATTGATATGAATTTTTTTACCTTTGAAACGCAAGCCTTGAGTTGCCATCAACTCAAGACGCTGCATTTCTTCATTCGCAAGATAGACAGTGCAGCACTCCGTGTTCATTGCGCTGCATGTTTGCTTTACTAAAACTCTGAGTGCCTGATGCACATCATCAACTTTAGATACCTGTTCAACTATGTCCCTTAGTTGAGAAAGCATGTCTATCCTCTTCTGTGCTTGCGTTTACCCTTCGCTTTGCGCTCTTTAAAAGGCATTGCGACAGAAGCAAATTCCTTCATAGCTCGGCGATAAACGTCTCGCTTAAAGGACACGACTTGCCTGACTGGATACCAATAACTCACCCAACGCCAACCATCAAATTCAGGGGAATTTCCTCGCTGCATATCAATTCGTGATTCATCACAATCCAGACGAAGAAGGAACCATTTCTGTTTTTGTCCGATACAGACAGGTTTCGAATCCCAGCGCACTAATCGTTTTGGTAGTTTGTACCTTAACCAATGACGGCTAGTAGCTACAATCTTTACGTCTTTTTTAGTAAGACCGACCTCTTCGTATAGTTCCCGAAACATTGCCTGTTCAGGAGTTTCGCCATCATCCATTCCCCCTTGAGGAAATTGCCATGAATGTTGCCCGTATCGTTTAGCCCAGAAGACCTGACCATGGTTGTTACAGATTACAATTCCCACATTTAAGCGGTAACCATCGCCATCTATCACTGGCCAACCTCTAATTAAATTCTTAATTACAGTGATTTTTCCACATATCCCCAGATGTAGCAAACTTACTAGTGTGACTAATACGTAAATTATGGCGCAACTCAGTCTTTATGGATAACTTTTAACCCAAAACACGGTTATTCACACAAAGGTGAGACATAGTCCACATTTATTCACCTTTTCTGTGTATAACCATGTGCAGAATCCTAGAGAAAGTGATCATTCTTTATCCATGAGAACATCACATTTAATACAAGATTTTAAAAGAATAAAATAAAAATCTTTAAAATCAGGATTATAAAAAAATAGAATTTTAAAAATTGCCAAAATAGCAATCCATAAAACACCCCTCACTCAGATCGGTCAAAGATCCACCAGACAGACTTTTATCCACATCACCAACTCAACAAGGCAAGTTATGACCAAAAACTCAAGCAAATTATTGGCCTTAAAACACTGTTTATTCATACACTCCTGATAAAAATTCGTCTTATCTCAACAACACCTGTGGATAACCCCTTAATTGATGATCTTTTAGACACTAATATCCACTTTCAACCAGTCACATTTGGATCAATTTCAGCTACAATAACGGCAACGTTTGACCACCCTGACGATCCTCATGAAGCCCGAACCTAAATCAGAAACCGAATTGCTCAAGCGAGCGAGAGATATTGCTGGCGTGAGTTTTAAGGAACTGGCAGATGAGGCAAACCTAATGGTACCGCCCGACCTAAAAAGAGATAAAGGATGGGTCGGCCAACTCTTGGAATGGCACCTAGGTGCACTCGCGGGAAGCAAACCCCAACAAGATTTTGAGCAGCTTGGAATTGAACTCAAAACGATCCCGATTGGCCATACGGGCAAACCTTTGGAAACCACCTTTGTCTGTGTCGCTCCACTGATTGGAGTACAAGGACTGACTTGGGAAACCAGTCACGTACGCAACAAGCTATCGAGGGTGCTTTGGGTTCCTGTCGAAGGGGAACGTGAGGTCCCACTTGCTGAACGTCGCGTAGGATCACCTTTAATATGGTCACCAAGTGAAAACGAAGAGTTGCAGCTCAAAACGGATTGGGAAGAATTAATGGAATTGATCGTGCTAGGACACGTGGAACAAATTACCGCTCGCCATGGTGAAGTCCTGCAACTGCGACCAAAAGCCGCGAATAGCAGAGTATTGACTGAAGCGTATGGAGCGAGCGGCAAGCCTATAATGACATTACCGCGAGGGTTCTATCTTCGAACTCAATTTACGGCTCAGATCCTTGAGCAAAACTTTGTTTGATCTAATGTGTGGTTAATGACAGTTCGACATCATGATAAAGTGGACCATCTCCAGCGCCACATTCATCATAAGCATTGTGTAACCTTAGGTAAGCCCTTTCAACTCCCAAACGTAGTAGCTCTTCTTTGACAGAGTCGAGAGACTCAAAATGAATCGGCTCATCATCTTTTTTGATTGGTTCCAGTCTATGTTTGTACTCCACTGCGAGAAGGTAGTGAGAGAGATCTGAACAACCAATGACAAACACCTTGGGTGGTTGGTAGTTATCTTTGTGATGTCCATGGATCCATTTATCTAATTGTTTTTTTTGCATAGCACACCTCCAATTTAATTTTAGTTAACTATGCAAATTTTGCGAAATTGTTATCGAGCACCATTTCTTCTATTGTGGCGATGCCCTATATTGAGATAACAAAGAGAAATTGAGTAAGGAAGTTCAATGCAATACAACAAGTTACCTAATTCCACTCTTGAAATTAGTAAAATCTGCCTTGGCACCATGACCTTTGGTGAACAAAACTCAGAGCAAGACGCTTTCAGTCAACTTGATTATGCACTCGAGCGTGGTGTGAACTTCATCGATACTGCCGAAATGTACCCTGTCCCTCCTAAAGCGGATACCCAAGGTTCTACCGAGCAATACATCGGTAATTGGCTGAAGAAATCAGGGAAGAGAGAAAAAGTCGTACTGGCGACCAAAATTGCAGGGCCGAGAAACGTCCCTTATATACGTGACAACATGCGTCTAGATAGACGCAATATCCATCAAGCGATAGACGACAGCTTGCAGAGACTACAAACTGACTACGTTGACTTGTACCAACTCCACTGGCCTCAGCGCAAAACAAACTGTTTTGGCCAACTCAATTATCCATACCCAGATGAGCAGGAAGAAGTCACACTCATTGAGACCCTAGAGAGCTTGGCCGATCTCATTAAAGCAGGCAAAGTGCGTTATATCGGTGTTTCCAATGAAACACCTTGGGGGGTAATGACACTGCTGCGCCTAGCGGAGAAGCATGAACTACCACGCATTATTTCGATTCAGAACCCGTACAACCTACTTAATCGCAGCTTTGAAATCGGTTTGTCGGAAATCAGTCATTATGAAGGTGTGCAGTTACTCGCCTACTCGCCATTAGCATTTGGCTGCCTGAGCGGTAAGTATCTCGACAAAGCACGTCCAGAAGGGGCGAGATGTTCATTGTTTGAGCGCTTTGTTCGTTATTTTACTCCGCAAGGAATACAAGCGACACAAGCATACGTGAACCTAGCTAGACAGCATGGACTCGATCCAGCTCAGATGGCTTTGGCTTTTGTCAATCAACGGCCTTTTGTTGGTTCCAACATTATAGGAGCAACGAATCTGGAACAGCTCAAATCTAATATTGACAGTCTTGATGTTGTATTAAGTGAAGAATTGCTCCAGGGACTTCAGGAAATTGGCACGACTTACTCCAACCCTTGCCCTTAGTGAAAAACCAGCTACTGCATCAGTAGCTGGCTGATAAATTTCGGACCAGTGAAGCAAACTGGTCCTATCCATTACGTAGATATTCGCACACTGAGAACTCGACGAAGATGACGAATACGACGCTCAGCTTTTACGCTATCAGGTTCTGAATGACCAACAGGGCGGCCATCGTTTTCCAAACCAATGTCACGAAGTAAACGTTCGTTTTCCCATGGGATATGGAAAGCACTACGCCTGATTCGACGTTTCCAATCACGCTCTTCACGACGTAAATCAGCTTTAACCAAAAGAGTAGCAAGTTTTAGATAGACAGAATGACTCATGATAAATCTCCAGTTGAATGAGAAACAGCTGGGAAAATCAACGAATAGACCGAAAAATAAAGACATTTTTAATTCGCTGCTTTCCCGCAGCCAATTAAAAAAATGGGTACGGACTAATTACAATATTTGGGTAGAACGGCGATCACACGACGTAGGCTTGCTTTGTTTAGCCACCATGTTCGAAGCTTGATCACAAGACGCAGTCATCAATGAATTGACGTTGAAATGTTTCATTGTGCGCCTCCCAGTAATGTATTAATCCAAAAGAAAAGTGTTTCGATATGTGAGCTTATACTCACGATTAAATTTTATGCATAAGCGATGATATTTCAACCATTATTTTGCATAGAATTAAAATACAATTTTTTAACCTAAAAATAACCGCACCAAACTCATGATTATAAGATATTCCACTAGGTGATATAACCTTCAGCGATTTATTCTCTATGTAAATAGAAAAGCCACACGGCTTAAAGTGTGGCTTTATTTAAATAAAACAAATAATTACACTGTTGTATCACTGATTAAGTTATGCTTATTAAGTAATCTATACATAGTGGCACGTGATACACCCAGTTCTTTCGCTGCCATTGATACCTGACCAGAATGAGACTCGAGCACCAATAAAAGCGCATCACGTTCACTTCGTTCACGGATACTTTTTAAACTGCGTTTGCCATCGCTTCGTTTAGGTAAATCGAGGTGTTCTTCATCCAGCATCACTGTCTCAGACATCAGAACAATACGCTTGATCTGATTCATCAATTCACGCACATTACCCGGCCAGTGATAACGAGTCAGAGCTCGTGTGGCTTCTTCGGTGTAACTACGAGCCTGTGCGTTGTATTCCTTGGAGTATTCCTGAAGGAAATGTCGCGCGAGTATTGCGATATCCCCAGCGCGCTCTTTTAAGCTTGGAACATTGATGCGCAACACATTAATGTAGTGGTAAAGCTCTTCATTGAAATCACCATCAATCAAAGCTTTTTCAATATCGGCCGAATTGGCAGCTAGGATCCGTACATCGATTTCCTGACGACCATTCGCTGTCTCAATAGTGCCTTCTTGAAGAAATCGCAATAGATTCAATTGCTGAGACTTAGGTAAGGTCAGGATATCGTTAAGTAATATCGTGCCACCATCCGCTTTTTCAAGAATCGAAGGCTCAGAGGTTTCATCTCGGTTAACACCGAATAAGTCACTCTCAAGGCGCCTCTCTGACATCGCGCGACAATTGACAGAAATGAACTCTTTCTGCGCACGAGAAGAGGTTTTATGCACAGCACGAGCTACGGTCTCTTTACCAGTGCCACTCTCACCGTAAATGAGAATGCTCACGTCAGTTGGACCGATACGTTTTATCTGATCACGCAGACGCTTCATTGGGATCGATTCTCCAATCAGCCCCATGTCATTATTACTGCCATAGTGTGGCCAGACTTTTTTCTCTAACTTGAGCATACCAAGTTGATGGCCAATGGTGCTGAGAAGCTGAGCATCTGGAATTGGCGCAGTGAAAAAGTCGATACAAAAGTTAACAATAAATTGGCAAATAGTATCTGAACTTAACTGCGATTCACGGATAAATGCGAGCCAGCGTACTTGCTTATGATTACTCACCAAATTCGCAATACCATTGAGACTAAACTCGTCATGACTAAGGTCGACAATGCCAATGCATGGTCCTGTTTCGCTGAACAAAGCGTCTGCTTTGCGTAAATCTGCACACTGAGTGCAACGCCATCCTACTTGCTCTAAAACCGACAGCCAGGGCTCATACGTACCACCGACAACGATAAGTGAACCAGGAATGGAGTCCATTCGGAACTGACTAGCCATGAAATGTATCCCTATTGATTCAAATTTTAATGCTGTGCCTCTAGAGGCACCAAAACTTAGCCGTTACATTATAGAGACTCGGCAAGATAATCTGTCTCATTACTAAGACTAGCTAGTGAATTATATAAATACCAAACAACAATTCGATCAACATTTGGCACGAGTATGCATCTCTCGACACAAAACGAGACATAGTGCTAAAACTCTACTGCAACAATTTCAGACATTGCACCTATGCCAGATAAGAAAAATCCGGTACAAGCCTTACCTATACCGGATCCCATTTAAAATAATGTTTACATGTTATGCCAATGCTTGCTCGGATGGCTGTGTGCTATAACGTTGAATGTCTTTTAGTAACATCATCACCACGATAATACTCAACGCGATATTTGACAACGGGTAAGCAATCCAAATGCCCGGAACGCCTATTAGTTTAGGCATTATGTATAAGAAAGGTAATTGGATCAGCATATTACCTACAGTAACGAACATGGCTTTGCTGCCTTTATTGATCGCCTGATAATAGGCTCCAGCTACAACAAGGAATCCATCCAATGCAAGCGCAAACATGTGCAATCGAATGCCAAGAATCGTGTTATCAATCAGTTGAGTATCCGATGAATTGAATACCGAGACAAACTCAAGTGGGAAGAGATTCAGCAAAAGAACAAACACCATTCCGATGACTACTGAACTGACCATCGCCACTTTGATCAACTTACGAATATTAATCTGATGACGTGCGCCATGGTTATAGCTAACCAAGGGTTGCATGCCGTTGGCGATCCCCTCGGCAATCAAGTAATATACAGTGACGATATAGCCCAAAATAGCATAAGCACCAATCAAAAGCTGATCACCGTATTGAGCAAACAAGCTATTGTGCAATGCCACCATAATCGAACCATAGGCGTACATAAAAAAGCTTGATGTACCGATGGAAAATATCTCAGGCACCAAGGCTAACTTAAGTTTCAACTCATCAATTTGTAAGCGAAGTTTGGCTCTTGGTGAGAAGAAGTACACTAATCCAAATAAGGTAACAACCATCTGAGCAACCCCGGTCGCAATCGCTGCACCAGTCAGCTCCCAACCTAGCCAAGCAATAAACAGGTAGTCGAGCACTATGTTGATCACCGCTCCCACGACCATCAATATCGTCGCTAAATTTGGGCTGTCGTCATTACGCAGTAAGAACGGCATGGCAATCGAGCCGAGGGTAAATACGCTGGCACCTATCAAGATATGCAGATACTGTAGCCCTAAATCAAACACTCGTCCTTCAGCACCCTGCCAACGTAAGAAATCATCAGAGAAGAAAAGCAGAACCCCTGATACTACAGGAGTTAATACCAATAGAAGTACCAGACCTGTCGCAAGAGTTTGTTTCGCGCCTAGTGTGTCTTTTTCACCTTGGCGGATCGACACCATTGCTCCTGTCCCTACCCCCACAAGCATGCCAATTCCTAAAATTGAGCCGATCACAGGCCAAGCAACATTGATTCCTGCAAGCCCATCAGCGCCAACATAACGGCCAATAAATACGCCATCAACCACCTGATACAAGCCATTGACTAGCATGGCTGCGACGGTTGGAATTGTGTATTGCCAAAACTGTTTATATATGGAAGTTTGCATAACTCTTTCCATCAGTTAGCTAGGCTAACTAAATAGTCAAATGAAAGGTTGGAACCCATTAATCCTTTAGTGATTTTTCCAACAGAGACACAAGCTGCCCTGCTTCTTTTTTAGTCAATTTATTGCTCATCGCTTGTGCGATATGCTGATAAACCAACTGTTCTTTCGATAAATCCTTTAACACCTGCTCACTCAATATGACTCGCTTTGAACGTGCATCCTGGAGACATGAGATACGTGAAACTAAGCCTTTGTTTTGCAACCGTGCGACCATATTCGACGCGGACGGTTTGGTTACTTTCATCTCATTGGCTAGGTCGGTGATTCGAATTCCTTCAGGAAATTCTTCGATAACCCTCAAGTAGTCATATTCGTTAAAACTCAGTAGAGATAAAGGATCTTCTTTAGCATGAACTCGCCACGCTTTGGCACAAAAGCGTTCCAATTCAATCAGACAATTTTCCAGAGCCATAAAATCTCAGTCTAATTAGTTAGCAAGGCTAACTATTTTAATGCCAGTAAAAATAGATGGCAATAAAAAACCGCTGCGAGGCAGCGGCTTCAATCACAATAGTCATTGACTACTTTAAACGGGCCTGTTTATTTGGAGAATGAGTCATCCCTTTTTGATGCGCTGCATCATAAATGCCCTGTAGTTCGAGAAAGGCGTAGCGATGTTCAACATATTCAAAGACATTGAAAGAAATAGCCAATTTATAGAATGAAATCGCTTTGGCTAGATCTTCATCGGTTCCTTGAGCTTGGTAACGTTTACCTAAATAGAAATAAACTTCCGTCAAACGCTGGGCCAAAACAGTGCGTTCACTAGTGGTTTCCATGATGGTTTTAAAAGCCTCTCTCTCGGAAACCTCACCTAAAATAATCCCTACTAAAAACCATCCCCACTGGTTATCACGGGCCGCATATCTAGCAAGCAACTCTTCTTTTGCAACATGGGGGGAAACTTTAGACTTGACTATATACAGCCAAAGAGCTCGGAATGAATCACTGGGGTCTTGTTCGTAATGGAACTGCATATCTTCAAGCGCTAGTTCAATACGATCGCCATAGTACAAAGCAATAGCACGATTCCTTGCTGCGTATGAGTTCTCAGGAGCCAACTCCAAAGCAGAATCAAATGCATCATAGGCAGCATCAAAGTCTCTATTTTCTGTGAAATAGACGCCTAACAAATTGAAGAGATCAGCCTGAGCAGGGTAGATTGCTAATGATTGTTCATAATCTAATCGAGCTAAGTTTCTGAGGCCAACATTATCATAATGATTTCCCCTTTCGTTCAGCATTTTAGCTCTCGTTTCGTTGGGTAAATCGGGGCGTTGTAACAGTTGGCTTAATCTTGCTATCTGTACTTCTTGTTGCAAAGTGGGCTGTAACGCTTCAACCATCGGCGGCAATATCCAATCAGGCTGCTGATCGAATATAGACGCACAACCGCCTGTCACTAACAAAGCCATACTAAGTGTTGCGGTTTGAAACCATTTCACAAATAAATACTCCTGTTGCTGAGCCTTTAACCCAGACTGGTCCGCATTAAAAAAGGGAGCGTGATGCTCCCTTTATAACATGCTTTTAGCAAAATAGGCTAATACACAACACCAGCCTACTTAGCGATATCCGCATTATGCGTCTGTTGCTGGTTTCTCTTCAGAAACCGCTTCTTCAGTCTTTTCAACTGCTTCTTTCATGCTCAGACGTACACGGCCCTGACGGTCGATTTCAAGGACTTTAACTTGAACTTCTTGACCTTCAGCTAGGTAGTCAGACACTTTCTCAACACGCTTGTCAGCGATTTGCGAGATGTGTACTAGACCATCTTTACCAGGCAGGATAGTTACGAATGCACCGAAGTCTGCTAGACGCGCTACTTTACCTGTGTAGATGCGACCAACTTCAACTTCTGCTGTGATCTCTTCGATACGACGGATTGCTTCTTTCGCAGCTGTACCTTCAGTTGCAGCAATCTTGATTGTACCGTCGTCTTCGATTTCGATAGTTGTACCAGTCTCTTCAGTTAGAGCACGGATAACTGCACCACCTTTACCGATAACATCTTTGATCTTCTCAGCGCTGATCTTCATTGTGTGAATGCGAGGAGCGAATTCAGAGATATCTTCACGAGCACCAGAAATAGCTTCATCCATTACAGATAGGATGTGCTTACGTGCACCTTGCGCTTGGTTAAGAGCAATTTGCATGATCTCTTTAGTGATACCTTCGATCTTGATATCCATCTGAAGTGCAGTAATACCAGTGTTAGTACCTGCTACTTTAAAGTCCATATCACCTAGGTGGTCTTCGTCACCAAGGATGTCAGAAAGAACAACGAAGTCGTCGCCTTCTTTCACAAGACCCATTGCAATACCTGCAACAGAAGATTTGATTGGCACACCAGCGTCCATAAGTGCTAGAGACGTACCACATACAGAAGCCATTGAAGAAGAACCATTAGATTCAGTGATTTCTGATACTACACGTACTGTGTATGGGAACTCGTCTACAGATGGCATTACTGCAGCAATACCACGCTTAGCAAGTTTACCGTGGCCGATTTCACGACGCTTAGGAGAACCTACAAAACCAGTCTCACCTACACAGTATGGAGGGAAGTTGTAGTGTAGTAGGAAGTGATCTTTACGCTCACCCGTTAGCTCGTCGATGATTTGAGCATCGCGCTGCGTACCTAGAGTCGCAGTTACAAGCGCCTGAGTTTCACCTCGAGTGAATAGCGATGAACCGTGAGTACGTGGAAGAACACCAGTGCGTACGTCTAGCGCACGAACCATATCTTTTTCACGACCATCGATACGTGGGTTACCAGCGATGATGCTGCGACGTACCACTGTCTTCTCTAGATCGTGGAAGATAGTGTGGATTTCTTTTGTGTTTGCTTCTGGATCTTCAGCAAGAAGAACTTCGTTTACTTCACCAGCAATCTCGTGGATGCGGTCGTAACGAGCCATCTTCTCAGTGATTTGGTAAGCTTCAACTAGCTTAGCTTCAGCAAGTTCAGCGATCTTGTTTACAAGCGTTGTGTTCTCTTCTGGAGCAACCCAATCCCAAGCAGGAGTAGCCACTTCCGCTTTGAATTCGTTGATCGCATTGATCACAACTTGCTGTTGATCGTGACCGTAAACAACAGCAGATAGCATCTCTTCTTCAGTTAGGTTGTCAGCTTCTGACTCAACCATAAGAACAGCGCCTTCAGTACCCGCAACAACTAGGTCTAGTTTAGATGTTTCTAGTTCAGTGGTGCTTGGGTTAAGAACAAGTTGACCGTCGATGTGACCAACACGTGCCGCACCGATAGGACCATTGAACGGGATACCAGAAATAGCAAGTGCCGCTGACGTACCAATCATAGTTACGATGTCAGGTTGAACGTCTGGGTTTACAGACACAACTGTCGCGATAACTTGAACTTCGTTTTTGAATGCATCTGGGAAAAGTGGACGGATTGGACGGTCGATTAGACGAGCCGTTAGCGTTTCACCTTCAGAAGGGCGACCTTCACGCTTAAAGAAACCACCAGGGATTTTACCCGCAGCGTAAGTACGCTCTTGGTAGTTAACCGTTAGAGGGAAGAAGTCTTGACCTTCTACCGCTTCTTTTTTACCTACAACAGATACGAATACCGCAGTATCATCCATTGTTACCATAACTGCTGCTGTAGCTTGACGTGCAATAACGCCAGTTTCTAGAGTAACTGTGTGGTTACCGTACTGGAACGTTTTAACAACTGGTTTTTCGAACATGAAAATTCCTTGTTGGATTTTGAGTGAATCCACCACTACCAATCGCGACTAGTGAAAGCAGGCTACCTCACCTCCCATTGAGCTTTGCCAAAAGAAAGACCAATAGAAAGTTAACCAACTTTTAATAGCCGCGACCATTTGGTCGACTTACGTGACTGTAGTCAGTGGACAAAAATGCCGCTATTCCGAAACCTATCGTAAGGTTACTAAAATAGCGGCACGATTATAGACTAGTTCGAGGGGTAAATCCCGTAGAATTTATTGAAACTGTTCAACGTAAAAGGGACCGCAAAGGGCAAATATCTGAAAGCGAAATAATAACCATCATTATTGCTTTTCATATATCGCATCAACGTAGCTTTAAGAATTTTTATCTTAGTCTCATTTAAAACTACGCCACTCATACCTTTAAACGTCCTCTAGAATTTCACAGTCTGGGAACGCATCGCGAAATTTTTGTGGGGCTCTAATCGACTCATAGCCCTGCTCTGCGTTATAGCCCCAGCGGTACAAAGGCTCTACCGCACGACGCAAGTCGAGCTTCTTCAGTTTTTTTAGCTTAAACAGCACCTTGGGAAACTCAGAAAAGTGATTAAAGGAGAGATCCAGCTCCTCCAACTCAGTCAGCTCAGCCAATTTCGGCGGCAACTTTTCCAAATGGTTGAATCTCAAGTTTAACTTCTTCACCTGCAGGTAACGTTCGAAATTAGCAGGCAACGCATTCAAGTAGGAGTTGTGCAGGTCAAGCTCAGTGATCCGAGTCTGTTCGGGCAGCGTTTCCGGTAAACGAGTCTTCGGATTACCCAACTCATAGCTGTTCTGCATGTAGATGTCAGGGAAGCGATGGCAGTTGATCAAATGCTCCTCATCGGCATCTTTCACCATCAACTCGAAGCCACAGGCTCTGTTCCAATTGAGGCACTCCCCTTCCACGAACGAGCGGGTGATGGCTTGGCGGCGCTCACACTCCTCTTTCTGGGTCAGCAGCCACAACAGCCCCTCGCCATAGCGGTCAAAGTAGGCTTTAGAGAAATCGATACACAGAGGACGCCCCCAACGTTTGGTCAACCCCTTGAGCTTCTTAAACATCGGCCCTTCACCGGTTGGGTGACCTTCCCAGTTCAGACCTCGCAGGTCCGACTCGAAGAAGATGCGATCTTTTACCGCCAACTGGAACAGGTAGTCCCCCTTACCAGCCAGCAATTGCTGTATCGATTTACGCAGTGCTTTATCGCTGGTGGTTTTCAGAATCAGGAACAACGGTATCCACATCACTTCTGTGACGCCCCCTTGAGCTAACATCTCCACCGCCACTTGATGGGAGGCTTCATCTGGAGAGTTCAACATCGTCATCACGGTATCAACCATGCCGCTGTCAACAGCTTGCTCCTGTTGCAAAAACTGCGGCGCCGCCTGCTCAAACCACTGGCTTAGGGCAGTATCGTCTATCAGCAGATGATGCTGTAGATCCAGCAGCTCGGTCTGCTTCGGATTGGCACCAACCAACACGTGGGTCACGCTGTCGTTCAACTTCTTGCTGATGCTAAAGCCCAGCTCCTCTGCCTTAGCCTTGAGCTCGGTGAGCTTAAACCCACTCTTACCACAGACAAATAGCACAGTATCACTACCGAGTGTGCGGCAAGTTAACGCCTGCTCGGCGTTGGCCCTCAGCCAGGCGTGAGCGTGTTTCTTAAATGGAGAGTACTTCGCCTCAAGGAAGGTCAAATGGAAGCGGCCCTCCATCTGAGGCAGGTCTCTTGGTTTTGGCGCATGATACAGCTGTTGCCAGTAAGTTTGGCGCTGCTCAAGAGTTAAGGGTGCATTGAGCAAAATCTTCCGCTGTTTGTTCAGGGCTTCACTGCGGGCCACTTGGTCGTAGATGCCAAACTCCACCTCAATCTTTGGGGGCATGCGCATCAAAAAGTCAGTGCGATCGCCGCTTTGTGCCGTCAGGTTGAGAGCCAGACGCTTCAGCGATGGTGCGGTCAGCAGTTGTTCCAATGCAGGCAATGTGATGCATGGGCCATGATGACTAAACTGCTCGATTCGAATCTCGGTGATGCCTGTCATGGCGCTCAGATCCCCAAGCTGATCGGTAGGGCCATTGCTTACTCGAAGCCGTGTAATACCGGGATGCTGACGCAGCGTTAACGGCAGCTCAGCATCAGTAAAACCTTCCAGCTGCAAGTAGTCCAATTTGGTTAAGGCGCTAAGCACCTTGGCTTCGCCCAACTCTCCCGAGTCACGCAGCTCCAATTTCGTCAGCTGCGGTGAGTTTTTCAGGCCGTCCAGTTGCGCAAATGGCACACCGGTGGCAAACAGGTGATCCAAGTGTGGCAAATTAAGCTCACCAACCACTCCTTTGCCCTCAGAGAATAGATAGATTGAGGTTAAGGATTGCAGCGGCGCTACTAGTTCCGTCAAGTTATAACTGGCGTTGTGGGGCAGGAACATCAAACGCTCAGCGCTGCCCAGTTGGCAAAACAGATCGCTGGCAACCTCAGTGTCATTGAGCCCTACATTTAGGTGCAGCTCCTTCACAGATTTAGCCCGAATCAAGCCACCGGGAGCCACAATTAACTTATCGGCCTCCAGTCGCATCTCATCAAGTTCAGCGTTTCCAGCATCGATAATTCGCTCTATCTGCATCTGGCAATGGGGAGAGATCGAGATCTTTTTAATTGAGTCGGGCAGCAGCAATTGTTCCACCTCCATCTTATAAGACTCCGCATTGTAGTGGCGACAATAGAGGTGAAGCTCCTTCAGCTCCTGGGCCCCAGAGAGGTTTAGGGCCAGTCGTTCAACTTCATCTACCCGCAGATGTAACGATTGGAGGCGGCTTCCTTCAGGCATCTCCAGAGCCAAAGGTCCCTTCTCCACTTCAAGATAGAGCTCGGTGAGAGCCTGACAGTGTTTAAGATAACCCAATTGGTTGGCTTGGGTAACCACGGCTCCCCGAATCGCCTTAAGGTTTTTAACCATCTCAGGCTTGACGTCGGAAAGCTCCAGCGGGTTGGTTTCGCAGTTGAGAATCTTGAGATTAGGAAACGCACTGAATATCTCAGCATCAATGGGGCGCAGAGGCTCCAGATAGCTACCGAAATAGAGCTCTTCAACGTTAGGGAAAGCTCGGCCGACCTTGTTCCAGTCAGGGGCAACATCACTTATGCGGTAGTGCAGATTGGTGACGTCCGGGTGGATCTGTTCCAACTGTTCCAGATCATACTCATATAAAGAAGCTTTTTTTGTCATCGAAAATTGTGTCCTAACTCATTAATCCTGAAGCACTTCGCAGTCTGGACAGGCCTCTAAAAATGCCTGCGGCACACGCAATTTGTGATAGTGCGAGCCATAATCCTCATCCAGTCCAGGGCGGGTGGCACGGCGAAAATCCAGCTTCTTCAGCCAAGGCATCTTCAATAACACCTTGGGAAATTCACGGAAGTGGTTAAAGGAGAGATCCAGCACCTCAAGTTGAGTAAACTTAGTCATTGCGCTCGGCAGGGAGTCCAACATGTTGTGGGCCAAGCTTAAGCTGGTGATCTCGGTAAATTGGTCGGCACCTTTTGGCAGCGTACTCAATAAGCAGTTGCCCAGATCCAGACGACGAATAGTACGCCCGCAGGCCAACTCCCTTGGAATCTCGATTTTCACTGCGCCCAGTAGGTTATCGTTATTGAGATAGAACATCGGATGCCAGTGCAGGTTAATCTGGGATTCCTTGTCCCAGAACTCCTGAATCTGATCCATCCCCATGCCTCGACGCCAGTTAAGACAATCACCCTCAACCAGTGATTCCAGCATTGGCAAACGCAGCTCAGCTGGGGTCTTTTGCAGCATCACGTAGATAAGGCCTTCGCCATAACGCCTAAAGAACAACTGCGCAAACTCCATACACAGCACGTCGCCCCACTTTCTGCGCTGCTTCTTAAGCTTATCTACCATCACGCCCTGCCCCTTGAGGTTGCCGTAATCGTCGAGGCCACGGCAGTTGTGGAACAGGATGCGATCGTTCACTGCCAGTTGAAAAGCTTCATCCCCCATGCCCGCCAGCAGATGTTTGATCTGCTTACGAAAGCCATTGTCGGCGGTGGTTTTCAAAATCAGAAACAGCGGCAGGCGCATCGCTTCGGTAACCCCACCCTGTTCCAACATCTGTACGGCAACCTTGTGGGACGCTTCATCGGAAGAGGCCAACATCTCCAATACACTGGCCTCCATCAATTCGCCGCCCTCCTGCTGCAGAAACTTAGGCGCATTGACTTCGAAGCACTGCTGCAGTACCGAATCATTAATGATGGCATGGCGCTCAAGGTCGAAACTCTCGGTGTTCTTAGGAGCACTGCCCAGCAAGATGTGAGTGACATTGTCATCCAGTTTCTTGCTGAGACTAAAGCCCACTTCCTCAGCTTTAGCTTTGAGTTCAGTGGCTTTAAAGCCACTGCGTCCGGAAACAAACAAAATACTGTCGACACCAAAAGGTCGCTGCTGCTCATTGTGCTGAGCCAATTGGCTTAGCCACGCTTTGTGCTGCGCCTTAAAGCGGTTGTACTTAGCCGCCATCATCGTCAAATGGAAATTAACTGGCATCGTTGGCAGCTCAGCGGGCTTATACACAGGAGCCAAGATATTCAGGTAGCCTAAAGACTCCTCATCACTTAAGTGAGAGCGCTTTAAGATCTGCCATTCCGCCGCCAATTTTTCGTTGCTGATATCCAGATCCAATTCCGCATTTAAGTTTATCCAGGCGGGTTCAAACTGCTTCAGTTCGATGTCTAGACGCAGCGATTTTAGAGCGGGAATGGTGACCAAGTCCTGCTGTTCTGGCAGTGATGCTTGCTCATGACGCCAAGGCTGAATCCACACGTCAGCAAGAGCCGTCATCTGGCTCATGTCCCCTAGTCGAGGCAAGGTAACTGACAGCAAATTAAGACGCTCAATAGTGCTACTGCTCAGTACCGACGTAGGTAACTGATCCAGTTCCCCTCCTCGTAGGGTCAAACTGGTAAGCGTCGGCAGCTCAGGCATCTGCGATACTTTGCCCTTTATTAAAAAATTACAGTCGTTCAGTTTCGGGCTGTAAGCCAACCAATCCAGTTGATCGCCGTTCAAGCCACAAATCCACGCCCGAGTAAGCTCTGGCAGTACCAACTCATTGGCTTTCTCTAGCGCCCCACTGGCATTGCTGTAATTAAAATCCTCCACCACCACTCCATGAGGCAGCAGTAGTTCTGGGATCTGGGTCTGTTCGCACTTGAGTTCAAACTTAGTAGCTCGAGTCAGCTTGGCAAATAGAGCCGGAGGCAAGGGCGGTGTCGGCTCGGTTAAGGTCAGGGTAAGTCGGTTCAACTCCTTAAGCTCGCCGAGAAGGTCCTCCGCAAGCTCAGCGGAGCCCAAATTCAGAGTTAACTGGTTTAGGCTTTGGTTGGCACCCAAGACAGCGCCGGGCAGTTTTCCGACACAATGGGCATCTAAGGTGAACTCTTGCAGTGAACTTGGCAAACAAAGCTGATTCACAGAAAGAGCTGCCGGGCCATCATCATAGTAATCCAGTTGCCCCAGAACCACAGAGGTCAGTTGGCTGCTCTCAAGATCACAACTGAGTGCCCTTACCTGAGGATCCAGCCCCACCTTAAGTAACTTCAAAGAGGATTGGTCACTGATGGCAACCTTAACGCTGGACTGGTAGAGGCGCACTGTCAACTCAGTCAATTTAGGCAGGCTTGAGAGCAGCGCCAGATCCTCATCTCGGCATTGGCTCAGTTTCAGTTTTTCCAAATTGGCCAGATGCTCCGGATTAACGTTCTCCAACCTCACCGACAGCTTATCGCGACTTCGAGTCGGCATCTCCAGTTCAGATAAGCTGGGGAACTGCTGGAAAAACTCCGCATTGATCTCTTTGCGACCACCGACGCGGCCAAGATCCTCAAAGGTCAGCTTACGAAGTCGAGGGAAGGCTCGGCTGAGCTGCTGCCAACTCTCCATCGGCTCATCACTATCATAAAACAAATGCTCGACATCAAGGTGTACCGATTCCAACAGGGAGTCGTGATTGTAATCTTCCAGTTCCACACTCTGCATGGAGCCTCCTTACGGTTCTGTTCTGGGGGGACGCGACAAAGGCACGGCAATAAGGGTGATAAGCGAGAATCACCTCTAAAATTCGATTAGGTTCAACTTCGAAACGCTGGATGGCAGCAGAAATTGATCAGCTCAATCGAGCATGGTGGATAGGTTTCCAGATCGGTACTGAGAAGTTTCGTCTGTGTATGATTACTGTGCATACCGGGCTTTACGTTAAAATCACCAGCCATCGCTTTCAACGAAATGCTCCTAAAGCTCTTACTATTAAAATCGAACGTGGATTGACCACCTGAGCATTATATGGATAATTAATTTTAAATCATATAGTTAATATGGATTACACTATAAACAACGCCAATCTGTCACGAATCCTAGTCAAACTGATGCTCAATGAGCCCTTTTACGGCCATTATCTGAGTAGTTTTCATAAGGCTACCCTAGAGCGAGGCGACGACGGAACCGCTCCTCTTGAGATAAAACTAAAAGAAAACAGTAACATTCAGTTCATATGCCACTTTGCATCTTGGGGCGTATTGAGTGAGCCTCAGCAGCTAGGGGCACTGAAACATGAAGCCCTGCACTTGGTCTTTGGGCATCCCTTCGGCCGCCACCAATACGCAGACTCAGCCCGTTTTGATCTGGCGGCAGATCTGGTGGTGAATCAATATCTCAGCCCTGACCAATTGGCTCCAAATGCCCCAACTCTCGAACTGGTAAACCAGTGGCTGACCGGATTAGGCGCTCCAGAGTTAGAGCCCCATCACGAACTGGGTTACTACTACCAACGACTGCCCCAAAGCAACCAATTCCCGAGCTATCAGGGTTTTAGCGGCGCAGGGCTTGGGCACCAAAGCTGGAACGCACTGGGCCAGCTCGATGAAGCCCATCGTTCTCTGGTGAGTCAGCAGCTAGACAGTAAACTGGAGGAAAGCGCTCAACGCACCGAGCAGGTAAACGCCAGAGCGCGAGGCCTTTTGCCCGCCAGCGTACTAGAAGCGCTTGCCCAGGCCATTGCTCGTCGTCGCCCTATAGTTAACTGGCGACGTCTACTAAGATTGTTCGCCTCTAGCGCTCGGCGCACCTCAGTAAAAAATACCCTACAACGACCTTCTAAACGCTACGGTACCACTCCCGGAACCCGCATTCAGCCTCATCAACACATTCTGGTCGCTATAGATACTTCGGCCAGTGTCGATGACCAACAGCTCAAGCTTTTTTTTGATGAGCTACACCATATCTGGCGTGCCGGCGCCGAACTCACCATCGTTGAATGCGATACCGAGATTAAAAGTCAATACAGCTACCGTGGTGAACCGCCGAAAACGATCAGTGGACGCGGAGGCACCTGCTTTGACGCACCCATTGAAATGGCCAATCGACTGCGGGTTGATGCCACCATCTACTTCACCGACGGTGAAGCGCCGCCGCCGGAGATTTCGGCGCGGGCACCTATTCTGTGGCTTATCCACAACGACAGAACTTCGATAAAAAACACACCTCTTCGCCAATGCGGTCGGGTGATCCCCATGGCCGATACCAATACCGTCACCGAAACCAGCACGAGACATTCATGACACATAGCCACAACTACAGCTACTACGGCTTAACCTGCCAAGCGCCGGAAGTGCGCAGCTTCATCGAGCATCTGCTACCTAAATCAGGTCAGCGCAGCGTTCCTGTCTGCATCTGGGGCCGTCACGGCATAGGTAAAACCCAGATGGTGGAGCAGATCGCCAAAGATAGAGGAATGCAGTGGCGCACCATTGCTCCAGCTCAGTTTGAGGAGATGGGGGATCTGTTGGGAATGCCTCAGGTAACCCAAAATGAACAGGGAGAAAACGTAACTCAATTTGCCGCTCCCCACTGGGTGCCGACCGAACCTGGACCTGGTATCCTACTGATTGATGACGTTAACCGCGCCGACGAGCGCATCCTTCGAGGCATCATGCAGCTGCTGCAAAACCATGAACTCATCAGCTGGGCACTGCCCGTAGGCTGGCAAATTGTGCTTACAGCAAACCCAGATGGTGGCGACTACTCGGTCACGCCAATGGACGACGCCATGCTGACCCGCATGATGCACATCACCATGGAGTTTGATGCGAAAGCGTGGGCATTGTGGGCAGAAGGTGCCAACATTGATCCTAGAGGCATCGACTTTGTGTTGACCTACCCCGAGCTGGTCAGCGGCGAGCGCACCACCCCTCGCTCTCTAGTACAGTTCTTTCAAGCCATTGCGCCAATTGAGGATCTTAAGTCGCAGCTACCACTAGTGAACATTCTTGCTCGCTCCTGTTTAGATGAAACCACCTGCGCCGCCTTCATCGCCTTTGTGGAACAGAACCTGAGTAAACTGGTTTCGCCTCAGACGATGGTGGAGGCCAAATCCTTCGATAAGGAGATAGCTCCGCAAATTGAGCGTATCGCCGGCGGTGCCGCACCACGAATAGACATTCTGGCCACTCTGTGTACCCGCCTGTACCACTATCTGAAAGTCAGTGGCGTTAAGCTTAAACCGGCTCAAATTGGCAATGTTCAGGCGTTTCTTAAGCTAGGTTTCCTACCAAACGATCTGCGTCTTGGACTGATGCAGGATCTGATGAACAGCGGTAATGCTTCGGTGAAAGGGGTATTAGCAGATGCGGAACTGGCTAAGCTGTTCCTAAGTAACGCTTAACCTTGTTACCACTTCCCTAAATAAAAATGCCAGTTCGCTAAGAGAACTGGCATTTTTATTTAAGGCGATTGATCACTTACTTTTCAGCAAGGATATAACAAATAGAACTGTCAATTTATGAATTTCAGATACAAAAAAGGGGCTAAAAGCCCCTTTTTCGACAAACTGTTCTATGCAGTCGCTTATTAGCGACGTAGGCCTAGACGCTTGATTAGGTCGTGGTAACGATCTAGATCTTTACCTTTAAGGTAATCTAGAAGCTTACGACGACGAGAAACCATACGTAGAAGACCACGACGGCTGTGGTGATCGCCTTTATGCGCTTTGAAGTGACCTTGTAGGTGGTTGATAGAAGCTGTAAGTAGAGCTACTTGTACTTCTGGTGAACCAGTGTCGCCTTCGCCACGTGCGTAATCTGCAACGATTGTTGCTTTAGTTTCTGCATTCAGAGACATAATTCTCTCCTAATAAGAGTAGGTTAAACGTTGTGCCAGCCAATCTCTGATTCAGCCGACACGAGGAGCGCGAATTATAGGGGATGTACATAGGTTAAGCAATAGGTAATTGCGCGCTTCGCGCGGGAGACAGATACCGGGATGCGGGAAGCGGGAACGGACTTCGTCCTATGGAGAGCTGGAGAGCTGGAGACGTCAGCTAATAAGAGCATCCCTTTCATCAGAGTCATCCCCGAGAGCGAGGCACGAGCGAGTTGGGGATCTCTTACAGCAAGCAAAAAGCTTTATGAGATTCCCTACTCCTTCCTTCGTCAGTCTATGGAATGACAGTTTACCTCTCAAAGGACGTTGTCCACCTTAGATTTTCAACGCGTAGCACTCCAGTAGGGCGAAGCCCGATCCCGTTTTCCCGAAACGAAGTGTTCTACAGGACGAAGTCCGTTCCAAAAGCGAAGCGTTCCCGAAGGACGAAGTCCGTTCCGTTGTTGCCCTTTTCTGTTACACTTAGCAGATTAAAGCTACCTAATTGAAATAACAGGATTCCTTATGAAAATCGGCATCATCGGTGCAATGGAGCAAGAAGTCTCTATTCTTAAGCAAGCTATTGAAAACTGCCAAGAAGTCTCGAAAGCAGGTTGTACTTTCTACGCGGGTAAGCTTAATGGTGTAGAAGTCGTTCTCCTTCAATCAGGTATCGGCAAAGTTGCTGCTGCGATAGGCACAACTATGCTTATTGACGAGTACCAGCCTGATGTTGTGATTAACACAGGTTCTGCAGGTGGCTTTGACTCAAGCCTAAACCTTGGCGACGTTGTTATTTCAACTGAAGTACGTCACCACGATGCAGACGTCACAGCATTTGGCTACGAAATGGGCCAAATGGCCCAGCAACCAGCGGCTTTCTTAGCTGATGAAAAACTGATGGATGTGGCTGAAAAAGCACTGGCGCAAATGGAAGACAAGCACGCCGTCCGCGGCCTGATTTGCACTGGAGATGCTTTTGTCTGCACCGCTGAGCGTCAAGCGTTTATCCGTACACATTTCCCATCAGTGATTGCCGTTGAAATGGAAGCCTCTGCGATTGCTCAGGCTTGTCACCAATTTAAAGTACCGTTTGTTGTCGTTCGTGCCATTTCAGACGTAGCTGACAAAGAGTCACCAATGAGTTTCGAAGAGTTTCTACCGCTAGCGGCAAAGAGCTCTTCTGAAATGGTCTTCAAAATGGTTGAGTTGCTTAGAGCATAATCGAAATCAAGTGACTGATAATCATGGAAGAGACTTTTAATCAGTTATATTCAAACGGAGCGCTTCTAGTGTTATGGGGCGCTTTATTGTTTCATCTTATCCTCCCTTTTCCCCGTGAAGCGCACCCAGCTACTCTCTGGCACAAATTTGCTGAACAACTGGCCGACAAGGTCAATACCAATTCCAGTTATTCACAAAGTATGATCTCTGGCACTCTGGCATGGTTGCTGATGATCACGCCTATGCTGATCGTGCTGATCGCCTTAAAGCCTCTGGTTTGGCAGACCCAGCTGTTTGAGCTTGCCCTGTTATTGCTCGCTATAGACTGGCGTAATACCGATAAATTCACTGCACACTTTGTCGAAGCACTGGCGAGAGAAGATAAAGAGCACGCTAAAATGCTGCTCAAACCAATGGTAAACCGTTCAACCCAATCGCTATCCCTTCTCGGCTTAGGGAAAGCCGGCACAGAAACGCTAATCATGTCTTACGGTCGCAACGTGGTCGCTGTACTGTTTTGGTACGCCATCGCAGGCGGAATTGGTGCCTTTATTTATCGAATGACTGTTGAGCTAGCTCGTGCTTGGTCTCCATCTCGCGAGAAATTCTCTCCTTTTGGCCTGCCAGTCATTCGTGTCGTGGCGGTGTTAGACTATATCCCCCTGCGCCTATTTGCACTAATGATTGCATTGGGAAAACGCACCCGTGAAGTGTTTGCACTATTCAAGCAACAAGCGAGTAGTTGGCCGCTACCAGGTCCATCATGGTTGATCATAGCTGTCGGTGCGAAACAAGAACTTTCTCTCGGAGGGCCTGCTATTTATGACGGTAAGAAATCGGTACGCAGCAAGCTGGGAGGACGAATAGCGCCCTCTGCCATACATATTGCTCAAGTACAGCGCCTACTAGCATGGCGAATGTTCGCTTGGATCATGGTGCAAAGCGCTATCATGGGCCTCATTTACCAAGGAATCTAAATGCAGATACGGCTGCTTACCCTCGTTACAATACTGTTTTCCGCGCTGGTTAACGCAGAACCAGTGGAGCGCGTAATTAGCTTAGCCCCTCACGCGACCGAAATAGCTTATGCTGCAGGTTTGGGCGACAAACTAATCGCCGTAAGTGACCACAGCGATTACCCTGAAGAGGCAACAAAGCTGGAAAAGGTTTCCAACTACCAAGGCATAAAACTAGAGCGCATTATCGCGCTCCAACCAGATCTTGTGATTGCATGGCCAGCCGGAAATCCGGCGAAAGAACTGGAAAAGCTGAAACAATTTGGTATCAACATTTACTACTCGACCACCAGCTCACTGGATGACATTGCCAACAACATCGAACAATTAAGTCAATATTCGCAAGATCCATCCGTCGGACTCAATGCAGCCAAGCAATATAGAAGTCGGCTGGCAACATTTAAACAGCGCTATCAAACAGACCTCCCAGTGAGGTATTTCTACCAGCTAAGCGAACAGCCGATCATTACCGTCGCAAAAGGGAATTGGCCAAGCGAAGTATTTTCGTTTTGTGGAGGTGAGAATGTGTTTGCAAAAAGTGCAGTGCCGTACCCACAAGTTGGCACTGAACAAGTGGTGTTAAGTGAACCAGAAGTCATCTTTACTTCAGAGCATGCCATCGCAAAAGGGAGCCCTTGGTTAGACTGGAAACAACAGTTGTCAGCGGTAGAAAACGGATACATCTGGTCACTGAATTCAGATTGGCTCAACCGACCGACGCCCAGAACACTTAATGCAATTAAAGAAGTTTGTGAGCACTTCGAAACCGTCAGGCGAAATCGCTAACACCGTTTAGGTCTGATACCATACAATCCGCCGTCGTTTTTGTTCCTCAGGATCAACTGAGCATTTGTAAGAGATATTCATCCCGTGGATTCCATGCTGCTATACAGTGTCGATTTATTCGGCACCGCAATTTTCGCTATCTCCGGAGTACTGCTTGCTGGCCGACTCAAAATGGACCCTTTTGGTGTTGCCGTACTTGGCAGCGTAACCGCTATTGGAGGCGGTACAATCCGTGACATGGCATTAGGTGCCACCCCGGTATTCTGGATTACTGACACCAATTATTTATGGACCATTTTGATCACCTGCCTGCTAACGATGCTCATTGTTCGCCGTCCTAAACGTCTCGCTTGGTGGATTTTGCCAGTATGTGATGCAATCGGTCTTGCGGTGTTTGTTGGTATTGGTGTTGATAAAACCATGGCCTATCAGGATTCAGCACTGGTTGCCATTATCATGGGTGTAATTACTGGATGTGGAGGCGGTATCATCCGTGATGTGCTTGCGCGGGAAGTGCCTATGGTACTGAGAAGTGAAGTCTATGCTACTGCGTGTATCATCGGTGGAGTATTCCACACCACGGCGCTGGCGATGGGGCATGATCCTGACACTGCATTCTTAGCAGGCGTCTTTTCTACTTTGTTGATTCGCCTAGGTGCGATTCGCTGGCACTTGTCTCTACCAACATTTGCTTTGAATCGTTAAACAAGAGTTGTTGCTCTTATTGTCATTCCTTAGAACGAAGCATGAGTGAGTAAGGAATCTCTATACCCTATTCGACTTGCTTTAAGAGATCCCCAACTCGTTCGTTCCTCACTCTTGAGGATGACAGTAGTAAGGCAAGGAATGATTCTCGGGTAACTACCCACAGAGACAAAAAAGGTCACCGAGGTGACCTTTTTTATATTCAAGCGACGCAGATTATTTCTGCACTCGGCGCAGTACAACTTTCAGCAAGTCAAAATCATTAGCTAGGTCTTCAGATAGAAGCTCCATTGCTGCGTGCTTTGCGAGTGGTCCTGGTAGTTCGATATCGGAACCTAGAATATCATCGACTACTTCTTTGAACTTAGCTGGGTGAGCCGTACAAAGGAATAGACCCGTTTCACCTTCTTGCAATTGCTCTTCAAGGACGCGGTATGCAATCGCACCGTGTGGCTCACATAAGTAACCAAGCGAGTGCAAGTCTTTCACCGACTGCGCACTTTGCTCATCAGAAACCGCACCTTTGCCTAGAGTCTCTAAGCCCCACTCTTTCACGCGGCATAGCTCTTCGATACGTGGCCAGTTGTTTGGCTGGCTGACATCCATAGCATTCGATGTGGTTGCTACTGTTGGCTTGGGCTCCCACTTACCGGTTTCTAGGTAGCGCGGCACGGTATCATTAGCGTTAGTCGCAGCAATAAAACGTTTGATTGGTAAACCAAGTGCTTTAGCCAATAGGCCCGCGGTTAAGTTACCAAAGTTACCACTTGGTACAGAAACAACAAGGTTTTCACGCTGCTCTTTGCTCAGCTGAGAAGCCGCTTCAAAGTAATAACAGATTTGCGCCATCAAACGACTGATGTTGATTGAGTTTGCTGAGTTTAGGCCAATTTCTTCACGTAACGCAGCATCATCGAAAGCTTGTTTCACAAGCGCCTGACAAGCATCGAAGTCACCATCGATCGCTACAGTGTGAATGTTTTTTCCAAGCGTACAGAATAGCTTCTCTTGCAATGGGCTGATCTTACCTTTAGGGTAAAGAATCACCACATTGATGTCTTCCATTCCATAGAAGGCATGAGCCACTGCTGCACCCGTATCACCCGATGTTGCGGTTAGGATGGTTATTTTACCGCCATCAGAAACAGCCGCGAGTGATTGCGCCATAAAACGACCACCAAAGTCTTTAAACGCTAGAGTTGGACCATGGAACAATTCTAGGGCATAGACACCATCTTTAACTTGATTGATTGGCGCAGGGAATTGGAAAGCCGCATCCACTAGCGAGTTCACTTTCTCTTCCGCAAGCTCATCACCAATTAACGCAGAAAGAACTTTTGTACTACGTGAAACAAAATCTTCTGCTAACAGGGCATCGATATCATCGAACTTAGGCAACTCTTGTGGAAAAAAGAGGCCTTGGTTACGACCTAACCCTTGGCGAACGGCTTGGCCAAAGGAAACTTGTTCATCATTTTCTTTTATATTGTAAAGCTTCATAGCTCACTTCCTGTTACTTTCGAGCCCTGTTTGTCTAAACGACAAACATGGACGAATCCTTCTTGGTTTTGTACGTAATTTTGTTCTAACCAGCGAGCAACTCGCTCAGCGACATCTTTATCTTTGCAAATGCTAAACAGCGTCGGACCACTTCCAGAAATACCAGTAGCTAAAGCACCAGCTGTAGCTGCATATTTACGTGCATCAGCAAAGCCTGGTAGCAGTTTCTCACGATACGGTTCAGCGATCACGTCTTTGATCATCTTAGCCGCCAGCTCTGGCTGGTTCGAATGGCAAGCATGGATAAAGCCGGCCAAGTGTCGACCATGAGCAATGATATCCTGACGACGATACTGAGATGGTAGGATCTCACGGGCTTCTGCCGTTGATACTTTAATACCCGGATACGCCATAACCCAGAACCAGTCATCAAAACATGGTACTTCCTGGCTGATGATGCCAAGCTCTTCAAGCATCAACTGAACACCACCTAGGTAGCATGGTGCGACATTGTCGTAATGTATACCACCAGATATCTGCCCTTCCATCTCACCCATCAATGCCAACAGCTCAGTTTTATCCAACGGGTTACCATGGAACTGGTTTAGCGCATCCAGAGCCGCGACAATAGAACAGGCACTAGAGCCTAACCCAGAACCGATAGGCATGTTCTTCTCAAGCGTCATTTCAAGGGGTAACAGAGCCACGCCTTTCTTATCTAGCTCTCTGGCGAACACTTGCCAACAATCATAAACGATATTTTCTTTAGGGTTTTCCGGTAACTTGGAAACAAAATCGCCCGCCGTTTTGAGGCTAAAAGACTCGTTTCCAGCTTTCACCATCACTCGATCGCCGAGCAAGGTGCCATCAATAGGCGATACTGCAGCGCCGAGTACGTCAAAACCAACACTCACGTTACCAATTGACGCTGGGGCGTAAACCACCACATCCATACCACTACTCATTCGCTTTAAACCCCTAGTTTCCATCCTAAAGTACGCATCACATCTGAGAACACCCCAGCCGCAGTCACTTCTGTACCCGCACCATAACCACGCAATACTAGTGGAATCGGCTGATAGTAGCGACTGTAGAAGGCCAATGCGTTCTCACCATCTTTTATCTTGAACATAGGATCATTTTCATCAACAGCAGCAATACTCACACGACATTGGCCATCATTGATTTCTCCAACATAACGTAGCACTTTACCATCTTCCGCAGCCTTGGCAGACAACTCTTGGAAGTATGTGTCTGCCTCAGGCAGTCGTGCCATAAATTCATCTACGCTTCCCGAATCATCAAAACCTGGCGGCAATGCTTGATCAACCAGTACGTCTTCCAGCTCTATATTCATGCCGGCTTCACGCGCTAGGATTAATAGCTTACGAGCAACGTCCATACCAGACAGGTCATCACGTGGGTCTGGTTCGGTAAAGCCATTATCTTTAGCAATATTGGTCGCCTGGCTTAGCGTCATACCTTCATCAAGCTTACCGAAGATGTAGGACAGCGAACCAGAAAGAATCCCGCTAAAGCGCTCAAGTTCGTCCCCTGCGGAGATAAGATTTTGCAGATTTTCGATCACTGGCAAACCAGCGCCAACTGTTGTTTCATACATCAACTTGCGACGAGAACTACGAGCAATATCGCGTAATTGATGGTAGTACGCCATGCTCGACGTATTGGCTTTTTTGTTTGGTGTAACAACGTGGAAGCCCGCGGCCAAGAAATCTGCGTATTGGTTAGCGATAGATTCTGAAGAAGTACAATCCACTAAAACTGGGTTGATAATGTGGTTGCGCTGAACCAGAGAAATCAACCGTGCAAGGCTAAACTCTTCAGTTGCGTCGTTTATTCGGTCACGCCAGTGCTCTAAAGGCAGACCTTCACTGTCAAGCAGTAACCCCTTGCTGTTCGCCAAACCACAAACTCTTAGAATGATGCCTTTTTCTGCCAATTTCGCTTGCTGACGCTGAATTTGATCCACCAGCTCGCCACCAACGCCGCCGACACCGACAACAAATACATCCAAGAAGTGTTTAGAGTTAAACAGGTTCTCATGACACGCTTTTATCGCTTCAGAAATCTTATCTTCAGGAATCACAGCAGAAATCGCGCGTTCAGAAGATCCTTGAGCGATGGCCACGATATTGACGTTCACTTCAGCTAGAGAAGAGAAGAATTGAGAAGCGACACCGCGCGAGGTACGCATACCATCACCAACCAGTGTCACAATGGCGACATCGTCCATAAACTCAACTGGCTCAAGAAGACCATCTTTGAGCTCCAACTCGAACGAGTCGCTGAGTGCTTGTTGAGCGATGGCTTTATCTTCTGCTTCAATACAGAAACTGATGCTGTACTCGGAAGAAGACTGAGTGATCAGCACAATAGAAACACCAGCTGAAGACATAGCGCCGAATACACGGCTCGCCATTCCGACCATACCTTTCATACCCGGACCAGAGACATTGACCATGGTCAGGTCACTAAGCGTCGTGATCCCTTTAATTGCTAGGTTATCCTCACCAGTATCTTGACCAATTAACGTCCCAGCCCCTTGAGGGTTGAAGCTGTTTTTAATTAAACAAGGAATATGGAACTGAGCGATAGGAGCAATGGTTTTAGGGTGAAGTACAGAAGCACCAAAGTAAGACAGCTCCATCGCTTCTTGATAGCTGAGTGATTTCAGTAGACGCGCATCATCAACCAAGCGTGGGTCACAGTTGTATACACCATCGACATCCGTCCAAATTTCACAGCAATCAGCACGCAAACAGGCTGCTAACACTGCTGCCGAGTAGTCAGAGCCGTTACGCCCGAGAGTGACAAGCTCTCCATCTTCGTTACCTGCGGTAAAACCTGGCATGATATTGACGTGGCCTTCAGGCAGAGGGGTTTGACGGAAATTCTGGGTAGAGACCTCAACGTCAACCATCGCCTCCAAGTGTTCACCGTTTGCGTAGAGGTATTTCACTGGATCTATCAGGCTAGCTGGTTGACCTTTTGCTTCCAATACCGCTTTCATAAGCTGAATGGATACCCGTTCACCCTTGCTAATGATACGTGCATTAACGTTGTCGGGACACATGCCCAGCAGGTTAATCCCATGTACAAACTGACGCAGTTGCGTCAACGAGGTTTTCACTTGGTTATCATAGCCTGAGCCATCAATAGTAGGCAGGACTTGCTTGATATCCTGATACAGATCGCGGAAAGAATCCTCCAACTCAGCGATTTGCAGCTCCGCCTCACCATTTTTCAACGCACCTTCAATCACGGCAACGAGTTTATTCGTTGTTTTTCCGGGCGCAGAGAGAACAACAGCGACCTCTTCTTGCTGAGCATTATTAGCAATAATATCTGCTGCTCGTAAAAAACGATCGGCATCTGCTAATGATGAGCCTCCAAACTTTAAAACACGCATCCCTTCCTCCAAATATCTGTAAATTAGTTATAAAAAAAGGCCTGTATCTTGTGGGATACAGGCCTTTTTTATGAATTTCTTTCGCTTAGCAGCCTGCCCCAACATGTGTGATGTCGGTAATAATAATGGTTGTGGTCATTACTAAGTGGCTGTGGTTTTGCATAGTTTAATGTTATTGCGATTGTGTGTTTGCTTACCCATACGTTTAACCTATTTATTCAGCATGAGTCAACGAAAAGTTTTATTTTTTTTTACACTTCGGTCCAATTGGCTTCTGTGAGCCAGTTCAATAAGTTATGTCACCAGAAAACAAAATGAGTCAGATTGCATATTGATGAGTTCTAGTTTTAGCTGAAAAAGATTCTCCCCGTGCTTTTGTTTTATGCTTTAATTGATCTTGCAGTGGATAGTTAACAATCAAGGAGTGGCAGAATGAAAATAATACTAAGCCTTTTGCTTACTCTTGCTGCGAGCTCGTCAATGGCTACAGAGCTTCCTGCTTTACCATCACAACAAAAAATATCTCCACATAAACTGTTCCTCTCTAGTGAGAGCGAACAACGCGACTTCGACACTTGGAAGATTGATGGCGGTTACTCTTATAACGTGTTTGATAATATCGACTTGTACGTAGGAGCCCGCATTAATCAAGGGAGTCATATCAACGAAAGTGGATTTTTAAGTGGTGTCAGCTATCAGATAACACCGAGGGTCTCAGTAAAAAGTACTCTGCATTCGTACAACGAAGGAAACACGGCAGAGGGGACGGATAAAGTCATAGCGGCAGAAGTCTCTAGTCGCATGAGATTGACAGAAAATCTCGATCTCCACGCCACTCTCGAACATCAAGAGTGGCAACAGGAGCTGGAAGTCGGCATCGGCTTTCGTTTCTAACTCCAGTCCAACAATTCTGTAGAGGTTAACACACCGTTCCAGTCGGCGTAGACGTAGTCCCCAGGCTGGATCATTTGGTTGTGTATCGTCAAAGTCACATTCGTGTCACCCGCCCCACGCTTTTCCGTTTTAAATGGGCTGGTTCCAAGCGCCTTGACTCCCAGTTCCATTTCCGCCATTGCAGCCGCATCACGAATAGCACCATAAACAATCACGCCCTCCCAGTTGTTATCAATCGCTAGGATCGCCAATTGATCACCAAGCAAGGCTTTTTGACAGGAACCGTGCCCGTCGACAATCAGCACCTTGCCTTTCCCGTCATTACTCAAGGTTTCCCTAACTTTAGAGTTGTCGTGGTAGCAGCGAACCGTAACAATTTCTCCCCAAAAGGCACTTCTTTTACCAAAAGTGTGTAAGGGTAAATCCAACGACGTTACTTTCTCTTCATGTTTATCACATATATCTGGTGTTATATCTTTCATTTTCCCTCCATGAATATGGCTTTAATTCCTTATTTGCATCGATACTTCCACTCACCTAAACCGACTTTCATTCCGTCAGCCAAACAAGAGAGCAAAAACAGCTCGTTACCATCAACATAGTAGATGGCGTTCTGCTGATATTTACGTCCTAGCAATAGTGCTTGTGACTCATCAATATCGACAGCGAAACTCTCTTCAGCCCAACCAAAACTTTCATCTCCGACTAGCACTTCAACAAAGTAAGTATGGCTAAATTCTTGAGCTAAGTGGCGATTATTTCCTTCATTTTGTTGCTTAGACTGCCACTGACTGGCGGGGTTCCACGCAGTGATAATGGCAAACCGATGACAGTTTGGCGAGTGAGTGAATTTGAAGTAAGGGTCTGAATATGCTTGCCAAATTTGTGCATCAATCATCATATAAACCACAGTTTTACATTTGTTTTAGACTATTAATATTTGTTACATTCGAACTCTTGATGTAAATCAACAAAGTGCATGGAATTAACATTCTGACGTTGTTAGCATGCTGTTAACATTATAGAATCCGCCTCAAAGACTAATAGAACAGTGAGGAAAAGGGACCTCAAGAAGCGAATTGGGACCACGGAAGGCGGGCAGTCAAAGAAACAATGTATTTTTACAGTCTTTGGTTTATTATCAACATCACATTACCTGTATGTTAGGTTTTTGCCTAGAATTTATTCTATTAGCACAGTTTTTTCACAAGTTTAGGTACCGCCAATGCAAACCCCGCACATTCTTATTGTTGAAGATGAGCAAGTAACTCGTAACACTCTAAAGAGTATTTTTGAAGCAGAGGGATACGCTGTTTTCGAGGCCAGTGACGGTGAAGAGATGCACCAGGTGCTGTCTGACAACCAAGTAAATCTGGTTATAATGGACATTAACCTGCCGGGCAAAAATGGCCTTCTGCTTGCGCGTGAGCTGCGCGAGCAAGCAAATGTGGCATTAATGTTTCTGACTGGTCGTGACAATGAAGTCGATAAGATCCTCGGACTTGAAATTGGTGCAGATGACTACATTACTAAGCCATTTAATCCTCGCGAGCTAACTATTCGTGCTCGCAATCTGCTGAATCGTTCCATGAGCTCCAGTGTGGTCACGGAAGAAAAACGCAGCGTTGAGAAATACGAATTCAACGGCTGGGTATTGGATATCAATAGCCGTTCACTGGTTAGTCCAGGAGGTGATGGCTACAAACTACCACGTTCTGAGTTCCGTGCTTTGCTTCACTTCTGTGAAAACCCAGGCAAGATCCAGACACGTGCCGACCTGCTTAAGAAGATGACAGGTCGTGAGCTGAAGCCACATGACCGCACGGTAGATGTCACTATCCGTCGTATCCGTAAGCACTTTGAATCAGTCTCAGGTACTCCGGAAATCATCGCGACGATTCACGGTGAAGGTTACCGATTCTGTGGTGATTTAGAAGAGTAACCACCAAGGTAAAGATAAAAAAATGGAGCCAGTAGGCTCCATTTTTTGTTTTATCAGCTATGGCTTAAATGGTATCAACTTATCAGCAAGCTGTGATTCAAGCAGAGCCTAATACCACTCTGCCGGATATTTCTTTAGCCTTTGCCACCTTTGATTGCATCAATGATCTCAGTCGTTGAACAGCCATCTTCAAAGTTAAGTACTTTCACTTCGCCACCATTAGCGATCACTTCTTTACCACCAGCAATTTCTTCAGGTTTATAGTCTCCGCCTTTTACTAGCAAGTCGGGTAACACTTCAGAGATCAAGCGCTGCGGCGTGTCTTCACTGAAAGGCACCACCCAATCAACCGCACCAAGACCTGCTAATACTGCCATGCGACGATCAGTAGGGTTTACAGGGCGACCTGGGCCTTTAAGGCGTTTTACTGATTCGTCGGTATTGACAGCAACAATCAAGCGATCACCCAGCTCAGCAGCGTGGTTTAGGTAAGAAACATGTCCGGCATGTAGAATATCGAAACAACCGTTGGTCATCACTACCTTCTCGCCTTTTGATTGTGCATTCTTCACAGCATCAATCAGCGCCTGTTCGGTGATAACACCAAAATCAGTGTCTTGGCTGCCATGGACCGCTTCCGCCAGCTCAATGGTCGATACTGTTGATGTACCTAACTTACCTACTACGACGCCTGCTGCTGCGTTTGCCAATGCACAAGCTTCATCAAGCGGTTTACCCGCAGCGACCGATGCAGCAAGGACAGAAATAACCGTATCGCCTGCACCTGTCACGTCATAGACTTCTTTAGCAAGAGTCGGTAAATGGAACGGCTCCTGACCACGACGTAGTAATGTCATACCATGTTCGCTGCGCGTCACGAGTAGTGCTTCAAAGTCGAACTCTTCAATTAGCGCTAAGCCTTTATCGACCAGTTCTTCTTCCGTTTTCACCTGACCAACCACATGCTCAAATTCTGCCATGTTTGGGGTCAGCAACGTCGCACCACGATAACGTTCAAAGTCCGCACCTTTAGGATCAATAAATACAGGCACTCTAGCAACTCGTGCTTTCTGAATGAACTGTTGAACATGTTCCAATGCACCTTTCGCATAGTCAGACAGAACAACCGACTTTACTTTTGGCAATGCCTGTTCCATACGGTCTAAAATCAGCTCGGCATCGGTGTTTTCAAATTTGTCTTCGAAGTCTAAGCGGATCAGCTGCTGACCACGGCTCAAAACGCGAAGTTTAGTAATGGTTGGATAGTTTGGCAGAGCCACAAAGTCACACTTTACTTTGAGTGCAGACAGCGTCTCATTGAGCACTTTGGCAGGCTCATCAATCCCAGTTAAACCTACGATATGCGCATGGCCGCCCAAAGAAGCAATGTTCATTGCTACGTTAGCTGCACCGCCTGGACGCTCTTCGTTATTTTCTACTTTTACTACAGGAACCGGAGCTTCTGGGGAGATGCGTCCAGTCGGGCCATACCAGTAACGATCAAGCATCACGTCACCGATGATCAATACACCAGAATCACTATAGTTCGGTAGGATTGGTTTCATTGTGGGTCTCCAAATTCTAATTCGGGCAAGAGTTTAACACAGGGGATAAGGACCCTAAACCTATTCTAGCCACTCCAGCCAAAGCGCTTTAACAAGCTCTCGCTCTTTGGTCAGCTTTTCTTCAGCTACATCCGCATCAAGATTGAGCAAATTGCGATGATGAATTTGATCACGCATCGTTGTGTATGCCTCAGTCAACGCCATTGCAGGGGCTTCATCCAGAATGCCTTGTGACATCATGGATTCAAAGATTCGGACGTTATCACTCCAACGAGTCAGTTTAGGCTTATCTTGGCTGTATCTTAAGACCAGATATTGGGCAAGAAATTCCACATCTGTGATACCTCCAGGGTCTTGCTTAAGCATAAAACGACCTAATTTTTTTCCACCCAGATGTTCACGCATTTTCACTCGCATTTCAGCCACATCCTTTTTGAGCTTTGATTCCTCTCGCGCCAAACTCAAAATATCATGCCTTGTTTGAGAAAATGCCTGTTGTAGAGGTTGATCACCGTAGATCATCCGTGCTCTGACTAACGCTTGGTGCTCCCATGTCCAGGCTTCATTATGCTGGTATTCATCAAATGCATCTGCCGGGCTCACTAATAAGCCTGAAGCTCCGGATGGGCGCAGACGAGTATCCGCTTCGTATAAGATGCCTGATGCCGTTCTCGTTGAGAATATATGGATGATACGCTGCGCCAAACGTAAGTAAAACTGACGACCATCAATCTCTTTTTTGCCATCAGTATAAGTATGAACAGGGCAATCATGCATAAAGACTATATCTAGGTCTGAGTTATAGCCCAATTCCCACCCGCCGACTTTGCCATAGCCAATCACAGCAAAACCTCGGCCATCTCTGTCTTTAATATGCGTTGGCTCACCATATTTCTCGACCATTTGCAGCCATGCTTGATTCACCACAGACTCCACAATCGCTTCAGCGAGGTAAGTTAGGTGATCACTGACTTTCATGACAGGCAGCACTCCTGCAATGTCTGCAGCAGCGATACGCAAAATACAGATCTGCTTAAACTGACGCAGTGCTTCCATCTGTTGCTCCATATCGTCTTCCGGAATACGAGCGAGGAAGTCACGCAGTTCAGTACGGTAGCTTTCCAATGGTACCGGATTGTATAACTGCTGAGGGTCAATCAACTCATCAAGCAAAATTGGGTAACGACCAAGTTGCTCCGAGATCATCGGGCTTGCGGTACACAAACGAACGAGCTGGACCAGCGCCGCTTGGTGTTCGTCTAGTAGCTCTAAATACGTGGTTCGAGTGGCAATCTTATGCAATAAATGCAAAACGCGCGGCAGGCCAAACTTGGCATCTTGATGGCTATAAATGGCCGAGAAGATCTTAGGCATCAGCTTGTTAAGCACTTCACGGCCACGCGGACCGAGAGTTTTCTTAGCCAAATCTTGCTTAAATTGGATAATGGTTTGCGCCATTTGCTGCGGATCATCGGCTTGAATATCATGCTCTAAGATATGAACAATGACGTCTTGTTTGGCTGCCATATCCCACAGCTCGGTAAAGTGCTTGGCAATATCTTGCTGATCTTCCTCTTCCTCACCGATCAAAGTGGCAAAAACAGCGTGAACATTGGCCATATGTTGTTGAACATCAGCAATAAGCTCTGGCCACTGGCTATAGCCCATCGCCACCGCTAACTGAAGCTGTTCAGTCTCCAATTCCGGCAAGGTCTGAGTTTGCTTGTCTGCCATCGCCTGCAACAAATTCTCAAGTCTACGCAAGAATTTATACGATAGCTTAAGCTGGCTGACTTCTTCACTGGTAAGCTGTTCTAACTCTTCAATCGCGTCGAGGGTCACCAACAACCCGCGTTGACGCAGATTCGGCTCACGGCCACCCCGAATCAACTGGAATACCTGTGCGATAAACTCAATTTCACGAATTCCGCCCGCACCGAGTTTAATATTGTTACTTAGCCCACGTCGACGAACTTCGCTGCTGATCATCGACTTCATACGTCTCAGAGATTGAATCGCGCTGAAGTCAATATAGCGGCGGAAAACGAACGGACGCAACATCTGACGCAGTTCTTGATACTGTGGGTACATTTCCCTACCCATCACTCGCGCTTTAATCATCGCGTAACGCTCCCAGTCACGTCCTTGCTCTTGATAATAATCCTCTAATGCAGCGTAGCTCATCACCAAAGGTCCGCTGTCACCGAAAGGACGCAAGCGCATGTCAACACGATAGCAGAAGCCATCAAAAGTCTGCTGGTCAAGGGCCTTAATGATCCTTTGACCTAAACGAGTAAAGAACTGAGCATTAGCCAGACTACGACGTGTTCCTTGAGTTTCACCGTTCTCGGGATAAGTAAAAATCAGATCGATGTCAGAGGAGAAGTTCAGTTCGCCGCCACCAAGTTTCCCCATACCAATGATCAGCATTGGCTGTGCCTCACCGGCTTCATTGCAAGGCGTCCCCCACAAATCACAGCACGCTTTGTATTGCCACTGGTAAGTTTCAAAGATCACCGCTTCTGCTAGTTGAGACAAATGCTCTAGACTCTGTTCAAGCGCCCAGCTACCAACAAAATCTTTCCACGCAATATAAGCCAGCTCGCGATTGCGAAACTGCCTTAAGACTCTATGGCCTTGCATTTCATCACTACACTCTGCCAGTAAACCTGCTAGACGCTGTCGATATGTTTCGTGTCGAGATTCTACCTCCAACATCTCTGGCAAATGTTGATGCAAATACTCATCTTGCTGAACAGTATCGACAATAAACTGGCTCAATCCGGCCACATAACTGAGTTCCTTGCGGCGACACTCAGGCCATTCCTGAATGGCCTGATATTGCAGTAGGGACTCTAAAGCAATCTGAGAAACAGAAGCAAGACTCGCGGGCAGTTGCATGGCTCTTCCTTGGGTCAATAAATTCGTTGATAGGGATTTATACCAATAAAAAACGCCCACTAACAACGAGTGGGCGCTTATTCGTACTATTATGGTGCTCAGACTTTAAAGGATGTGATCTTGGCATCCAGAGCTTCGGCATTCTTCTGCATGATCTCTGATGTTTCAAGCAGCTCAGATACCACGGTCACCGACGCCTCGACTAACTCACGGACGTTCGTCAGGTTCTGATTCATCTCTCCAGCAACACTGCTTTGCTGACCTGCTGCTGTCGCAATCTGGAAATTCATATCATTGATTTGCTTCACTTGCACCACGATTCCATCCAATTCACTCCCAGCATTGGTGACTAACTCCACACCTTCGGCAGCTTCAACCACACTTTGCTCCATAAGCTCAACTGCTGAGGTGGCGCTGGATTGTAACTGGGTGATCATATCCTGAATTTCTACCGTCGCATTCTGAGTACGCTGCGCCAAACTGCGAACTTCATCCGCAACGACGGCAAATCCACGACCAGCTTCACCAGCGCGAGCAGCCTCAATCGCTGCATTCAAGGCTAACAAGTTCGTTTGTTCAGAAATACTTTGAATCGTTCCGACGACACTGCCTATCGACTCCACACTCTCTTCGACCTGATTCACTGCTTGTGCAGAAGCGGAAATATCTTTCGATAGCTGGCTGATCTTATGAACAGTTCCCTGAACAAAACGCTGGCCGCTTTCTGCCTGACCAGAAGCATTTTCTGTTAAAGAAGATGCGCTCTGAGCGTGATCAGCCACGGTTTGTACAGTAGATGACATTTCGCTCATTGCCGTCGCTAGTTGGTCGATCTCATGAAACTCTTCTTGTGCTGACTCTTTTGTTTCCGACATGCTCAATGTCATAACTTCTGTCAGACCTGCTAATTCCTGTGACGCATCAATTTGTAGCTTGATCATTTCCTGCAACTGCACTCTCGTCTTTTCCAATTCACGAGCTACATCGCCATATTCATCCTTACAATCCATCTCAATAGCTACCGATAAGTTGCGTTCCGCCATTAACTTGATCGAATCACTCAGATATTGTGTTTGACGCAGCATGATACGTGCAGCAAAAAGAAGTAGAACGACAAATACTATGATCATGATCGCTGTCTGCCATGCAACTTGCACCATGTATGCCTCATAGTGCTTCTGAGCAACCTGAGCATTTTGAGTAGCCGCGAGCAGAGCGTTATAGAAGGTACTTGCATCCCATAATTGTTTGGCGATGATCAAAATGGTACTGAACACCATCAAGAGCACCATTTTGGGAACGAGGCGAATATCCGTTATCACGCGCTCCCATGGCTTAAATGCCATCTTGGTCATTGTTAGTTCTCCGCTAAGTCTTATATATTTGTTGTTATTCCTGATAGCAGTCAGGACGATGTAAACTTCCGCTCGTTACTATCGGTAGATAGCGAATATGTATTTATTTAGAGCCTCGTATGAATAGAAATGATATCAAATCTGATACAAAACCAATGAGCTTGCTGTCACTAATTCTGTCATTTATGGCGCTGTTTGTGATATCTGGTTTGCTGTTCTTCCCACTTAGTGCTCAAACACGCCAAGTCTTTATCGGCTTAGACTTTATTATCTGTAGTGTCTTTCTTCTCCAGTTGAGCATAGACTTGATCCGCTCAACAGATCGTATGCAATTTATGAAACGACACTGGATCGACTTCCTTGCCAGTATCCCAATGGTCGAGCCATTGCGCTTTGCTCGCCTATTCCATATCTTGCGCGTGATTCTGGTCATTCGCTCCAGTAATTTCCTCATCAAACAGCTGTTAGTAAATCGTCGTGAAACCACTCTAGCTTCTATTTTGCTGCTGATGGTAGTCTTACTCACTCTAGGCTCAAGCATGATGTTGTTTGTGGAGGGCAAATCTCCAGATGCCAATATCCAAACTGGAGGAGACGCCATGTGGTGGGCACTGGTGACCATCTCAACAGTAGGCTACGGTGATCACTTCCCTGTCACTGATGCAGGAAAGATCCTCGCCTCTGGGCTTATCATTTGTGGCGTGGGCATTTTTGGTATGATTTCAGGTTTAATCACCTCATTGCTCACCTCACCAACAGAGGTTCAAGCTAAGCGTTCCGAGAACAAAGAACGTCTACTTCTAGAATTGGTTGCAAAACAGGACGAAATCCTAAAGAGGCTCGATAGGCTGGAACAGCAAAATCAACAAAAACGGGAGCCCTAAGGCTCCCGCTCCAATAGTCATAAATGGATTAATCTTGCCAGTATGGTTCTGCTTCAATGCAGATCACACGAGTCTGTTCCATGGCATGAAGAATAGAACCTTCCTGACGGGACAACCAACGCTGGAGCTGCTCTTTCTCGTCTCCTTCGAGCTTATCGACCATATTGCCTAGTGTGCGAAGCTTAATCAGATCATCAATACCATGAAGTAAATCACTCCATGGTACGCGAAAGTTGTTGCGCTCTTCGAAATCAAACAGGCTAGCAAAGCTCACACCAGTATATAGGTTTCGTCTCAAACGATATTGCTGATCGATGTAATCCTGACTATCTAACGACCGTTCAGGTGGGAAAGCTTCCATTAATTCGGCCCAAGTACGGTCAAGTTGCTTAATAGAGAAAGGTTCAATCGTCAGCGCCATCTTATCACGCGCCTTATCATCAAGAAATGGCTGCCAACCACGTGTTAAAATCCAACGGCTTAAGTCAAGTAGAAGAGCGGTATATCTGGCGGAATTGAGAAGCGTCAGTATCTCAGCGCGATCCGGCAACGCTTCCTGGACGACTTTGAGCTCAGCAACCAAAAACTTACGCGCATCAAGTTTACGCAACGCATGGCCCTTATCATCTAGGAGTGCTTCAAGGTAATCATAATCATTCAACCACTCTAAGCCCTGTTCGAGCCACTTGAGTTCCTGACGAACCAACGCGCTCGCTCGACGTGGCACCACACTACCATATACTGTAAGAACCTGGCGGATAAAACTGATGGCATTCCTAATTTCATGCAAAGCATCAATAGATTCTCGCTCAGCATAAATTTGCTCATGATAATGCCAATGAGAAAGTCCATGTTCTAAAGAATTAACAAAGCAAGACTCGACACTGTCATGCTTGTCTGTACTCACCAAGGCAATAGGTTTAACGTCATCTCCAGTATAGCCACTCGCAAGACGATAACCTTTTGCTGCTTTGCTAAGGTTACCTAATCGCATCCCGCCTTCTTCAGAAAAACAACGCGCTAATGTAAACAATGCATCAGTTTGACCGGACTTTAGTTCCAGCTCCACTTCGCAAATAGGGTCTTCTCTGTCACCAGATTCGACTTTGCCTTGATCAAACGCTACTTCAATCTGGCTACCATCAGGCATCGCAATCAACCACTGTTCCCGTGTGAAGTTAGTCGAAAAAAGCGGAACAAGTTCCGACTGGAGCGTTTCAGTATCTTTACCTATCGGCCAGATATCAGAAGGATGGAGAGAAAGAAGCGGATTATTGCTGTGATGTTCAGCATTAAACTCAGGTCGTTGGTGTAATCCTGCTACCACACGTCCGGAAGTCTTGACCGTCTGGACATACACATCGTCAAAACGACGGATTCTCAAACCAATGTCATGCTGACGTAACCAATTGTCGGGAGTATCGAAGTAGGTATTCCCTAACTCACGACAGCTATGCTGAAGTACTTTCTCTTGAGCAATCTTTTTTCGTAAAGTATTTGAAAAATCAGGAGAAACAAAAAACTTCAGTTCTATCTCGGTTTCCATAGTTATACCTTTTAAAGCAGATACAAACAGGATATTGCCAATTTTCGTACTGGGCAAGAAAGAAATATCACAGCAATGATGATCTAAAACAGTTTTAATGATGGATTTAATGCGTTACCATGCGCGCCTTTATAGCCATCGTTCAACATTTCACCATGAATGGTGTATGTTATTTTTAGGTTATATTAATTAGGTTGACTGACCATGCCAGTAAATACAATTATGGGGTTATTTGCAAAGTCCCCTATTAAGCCTTTGCAGCGCCACGTAGTGTGTGTCAACGAATGTTGTTCTCACCTAGTTAACTTTTTTGAAGTAAGTTCAAAGGGTGACTGGGAGAAAGCTTCAGAAATTCGTGCACAGATTTCTCATCTTGAGAAAGAAGCTGACGTACTTAAGCGCGAAATTCGCCTTAAACTTCCTCGCGGTTTGTTTATGCCAGTAGATCGTAGCGACATGCTTGAACTACTGACTCAGCAAGACAAACTGGCAAACCTCGCAAAAGATATTGCTGGCCGTGTCTACGGTCGTCAATTGACTATCCCAGAGCCTCTCCAAGAAAACTTCATTGCGTATGTTAAACGTTGTCTCGACGCAGCAAATCAGGCGCAAAAAGTCATCAATGAGCTCGATGAGTTATTGGAAACTGGATTTAAAGGCCGTGAAGTGACACTTGTGGCTGAAATGATCCATCAACTGGATGTGATTGAGGACGATACAGACGCGATGCAGATTCAGCTTCGTCAACAACTGATGGCGGTTGAAAACGATCTGAATCCGATCGATGTCATGTTCCTCTATAAGATTCTTGAATGGGTAGGTGGCATAGCTGATCAGGCGCAACGTGTTGGTGCGCGTCTTGAGCTAATGTTGTCTCGCTCATAAATAAATAAGTTAACCAAATAACGAAGAGCATCTTAATAGCACTCCCCTTATAAGCGTAAAAAAACGAAACGCTGAAGGGGTTCTGTCGTGCCTAATTTGCTCCGCTTGTTATCAACAACTAGGTATTACGATGGATATCCTTGCGAACTACGGCACTGTCCTGATTATTATTGCAGCAGTTTTTGGCTTTATGATGGCGATTGGTATTGGCGCGAATGATGTAGCCAATGCGATGGGTACATCAGTGGGTTCTAAAGCACTGACTGTAAAACAAGCGATCATTATCGCGATGATTTTTGAATTTGCAGGGGCATACCTTGCAGGCGGTGAGGTCACTGACACCATCCGTAAAGGCGTCATCGAAACGTCACTCTTTGCCAGTCAACCGGACGTACTTGTCTTCGGCATGATGTCAGCACTACTTGCAGCTGGTACTTGGCTTCTTCTCGCTTCTTATATGGGCTGGCCCGTTTCGACCACTCACTCAATCATTGGTGCCATCATTGGTTTCGCCTGTGTCTCTGTAGGTACAGAAGCGGTTGATTGGGGATCAGTCAAAGGCATAGTCGGTAGCTGGATTATTACTCCGGTCATCTCAGGTTTCTTTGCCTATGTAATTTTCGTTAGCGCCCAGCGTCTCATTTTTGATACCGAAAAGCCTCTCTTCAACGCGAAACGGTTTGTACCTGTCTACATGTTCATTACTACGATGGTGATTGCACTGGTTACCATCAAGAAAGGCCTAAAGCATGTTGGCCTCCACCTTACTGATGGTGAAGCCTGGGTATGGGCGGCGGCAGTATCTGCCTTAGTCATGGCTGGAGGCTACTTCTACATTCAGAAGAAGTTCTCAAGCCGAGAAGACGATCACGGCTTTGCAGGCGTAGAAGGCATCTTCAGCGTGCTTATGGTTATCACTGCGTGTGCGATGGCATTCGCTCACGGTTCAAACGACGTTGCTAACGCTATCGGTCCTTTGTCTGCGGTAGTTTCTACAATTGAGCACATGGGTGAAATCACAACTAAGAGCGCTATCGCTTGGTGGATTCTACCTCTTGGTGGTTTGGGTATTGTTGTCGGTCTGGCAACGCTTGGTCACAAAGTCATGGCAACAGTTGGTACTGGTATAACTGAACTAACACCGAGCCGTGGCTTTGCCGCTCAGCTAGCAACAGCATGTACCGTTGTACTGGCCTCTGGTACTGGATTACCAATATCTACCACTCAAACGCTAGTTGGTGCGGTTCTGGGTGTCGGCTTTGCTCGCGGAATTGCTGCCCTCAACCTAGGTGTAGTACGTAACATCGTTGCATCATGGATTGTAACTTTGCCAGCTGGTGCACTCTTAGCGGTTGTGTTCTTCTACGCAATTCAAGCTATGTTCATCTGATAAGCAAGTCAATGACATGTTAACTCACTGTCATTATTGACTCAAATCCACAGAAAGGGAGGCTTAGCCTCCCTTCTTTGTTGCAGTGACTGGGGAAACTACTTACTATTTGGCATTAGCAAGTTATAGACACAAGACTGTTAAAGGATTTACCGTGAAAAAACTGGTTTGCTTCGTTCTAGCATCAATGCTCGCTGTTCCAGCAGCAATGGCTCAAGATCGATACATTTCTGATAAGCTATTTACCTACATGCACTCTGGTCCTAGCAACCAATTCCGCATCATCGGCAGTGTCGATGCTGGTGACAAAGTGAAGCAACTTTCAACCAACCGCGATACTGGCTACACCCAGATTGAAGATGCCAAAGGTCGCAAGGGCTGGATAGAGAGCCGTTTCGTCACAAGACAAGAAAGTATGGCGCTTCGTCTGCCTAAACTAGAAAAAGAACTGGCCGATGTTAAGGGCAAACTTGCGAATGCACGCTCTAGCGCGGACCAGGAAAAAGCAGGGTTGGCAGATTCACTGGAAAACCGCAATCGTCAAATTGCTGATCTCGAGAAGAGCTACGGTGAAATCAGTCAACAACTGACGGCTTCGCAGGAAGAAGTCCGTAACCTACGTGCCAAACTGGACACTCAGAAAGATGATTTACTACTGAAGTACTTTATGTACGGCGGTGGAGTAGCGGGTATTGGATTGCTGTTTGGTCTGATCTTGCCACACATTATTCCACGTAGAAAACGCTCTCCATCGGGCTGGGCCTAAATACAGAATATAAAAAAGGTCGCCAAGGCGACCTTTTTTATTATCCTTTCCAATCATACAAAGCTGGCACTTCAATCAACGAGCCTTTAAATAAAATCGCACTGCGCTGCGGTTCGATATGCTGTAGTTGAATGTCATTATTGATCCAGTCACCTTCACGATACTCGATGCCATTAACCTTCACCCAACGTTTATCAGGATTGCTTGAGTAAACATGGGTCTGGAAATTCATTGGCGGTAACTTTCCTTGCCACTGGCGACTGTGTATCGCAAGATCGGACGCCTTGCTGTCATCATACTTCGCCTCAGGGGTTGTACTTGATTCCAGAGCCGATTCAACCCGCATGGCAAGCTCAGGCGATAAACCTGATAAATCCAAACCATCTAGTAGCATATTGTTTTCTGACTTAGGAGTATGCTGAACACTCGGTTTAACAGGTACCTGTGGTTGAACCTTAGGAGTTAGATCTTGTTGGCCTACCAGTTCTATACGATCAGTATCGGTCTTAGCATATTCATAAGTTTCACGAAGGTCACTAAATGATGGATAAAGCAAAGTTTGATACGCAAACGGGACTTCTAGCACTTGAGGTTTCGCTTGATGACTTGCTTGCCATTCCACTCGTTGATCGAGGTAACTCTGGTATGTACCTAGGGCTCCCGTAACCAACGCAGGGGCTACCACAACCGTAGCTAATAACCAGCCTGATACAGTCCGTCGAGGTCGAGGATCATTGACCGACTGGTAAAGATTCATATTACTAAACGTCTGATGGTGTTGCTCTGAGTGTTCTAAAGCCTGCAGTACTTTTGACATTACGCTTTCTCCTCTGAGGCAGTTAACGAAGGGGCATGCTCTTGAGAGAGCTTTTCAAGACGCTCCAAGGTTCTTCGCCCTGCAATGCCATCAACATGGAGACCCTGCCATTGTTGGAACAGCTCAACCTTGCGCTTGAGTTCATGATCATAAGCATCGGACTCCCCTTCCGACTCACCCAGAACTTTAGATAGACGTTCATCTAATTCAGCAATTGCTCGTCCTGACATATTAGGTTTAAGAGTCTGATGCCAGTAACTTTGCCAGATCTGGTGATATTGCCCCTGCCAGAGCTCTTTGAGTTTGGTGATAGGCAATTCGATTCGCTCCATTCCTAACAATAGCTGAGCCGAATTCGGTGTGAGTTTATATAGCACAGCATAACTTTGCAGGCCGTCTTTACTGAGGGACAAGAGTACGGGAACATCCCCTTGCCTGATCGTATTTAACGTACCTCGTGATTGAGTACAGCGGAATACACTTTGATCACTTTGCTGACAAAGACGCTCAGCGACAGATGCATTAAAACCCCATACATGGTAAAGCTGCGCAATACCCTGCTGAAAATCCGTTGCACGAGCAAGAGTGGACTGTAGTTCAACAGGGAAGACTTCCTTTTCTAACACTTCAACATCTGACACTGGATACGCTTCACTCAGGTACGATTCAATTGACGCATTCAGAAACCTAGGAGTCAACCAATAACTACCGACAGCTAATATTGCCCCAACGGCAGCAGCGATAGTCAGAGGAGAACGGCGTGGCAATGAAGGCGTAGAATGAACCGACTGATATGAGGTTTGAAAACTCATCACCTCTTCACAAGCCGCTTCGACACTAGAATGACTTGGTACCGTTTCACCAATACTATACGCTCGTTTCAAAGCAGCATCACAAATCAGATTAATCAGGCGTGGTATGCCCAGTGACTCAGTTGCAATATGTTTGAGTGACTTAGCAGAGAACAAACTCACTTCACCACCCGCCAATTCAAGACGATACTGAATATAATTAGCGGTTTCTTTGCTATCCAATGGCAATAGGTGATATCGTCCCGTAATACGCTGCGCTAGCTGGCGTAATTGAGGCATCTGCAATTTCTGCTGCAGTTCTGGTTGGCCAACGAGTAGCACTTTGAGTAGCTTCTGGTTGTCCGTTTCAAGATTGGTCAATAAGCGCAACTGTTCTAGCACTTCAGCGGACAAATGCTGTGCTTCATCAATCACCAGCAAAGTCTGAATACCGTTCGCATATGTACTGAGCAGAAATTCATGAATCTTCTGATTCAGTTGTTTGAGCGTTGCGCCAGATTGATACTCAATAGAGAATTCATCGCAGATTGCTTCAAGCAATTCTATGCTTGAAAAGGTAGGGTTGAGTATTAAACCGGGCTGAGTATCCGTGCCGAGTGATTTCAGCAATGCACGTGCAACGGTTGTCTTACCTGTTCCCACTTCACCAGACAGCATCGCAAAGCCCCCACCCTCGCCAAGGCCCGCTTGTAGGCGAAACAGCGCTTCTTTATGCCTTTGGCTTTGGAACAGGAAACGAGAATTCGGCACAATCGAAAACGGCAGCTCTGTGAATCCAAAATGTTGTTTATACATACTTCTCGTCTCTGGGAATTTACCGATAAGAAAAGTACCATTGCTGGCATAAATAGCCAATTCTAAAATCCGAATTTAAGAGAGACATCTGTGCAAATATTTCTGGTTGGTGGTGCAGTCCGCGATAAACTGCTGAAAATCGACGTTTACGACCAAGACTGGGTAGTAGTTGGCGCATCGCCTCAGCTTTTGCTCGAACAAGGATTTGTCACTGTTGGAAAGGACTTCCCCGTGTTCCTGCACCCAAAAACCAAGCAAGAGCATGCCCTAGCAAGAACCGAACGCAAAACAGGTTCGGGCTACAAAGGCTTTGATTGTTATTTTGCTCCTGATGTCACCCTTGAAGAAGACTTGATCCGCCGAGATCTGACCATCAATGCAATGGCAGAAGATAAGCAAGGTCGGATTATCGACCCTTACGGCGGCCAAAAAGATCTCAATAATCGCGTTCTTCGCCACGTTTCAGATGCTTTTACAGAAGATCCTCTTCGCGTACTCCGAGTCGCACGTTTCGCGGCGAAACTACATCACCTTGGTTTTACCATCGCTCCAGAAACTCAACAGTTAATGGCTCAGATTGTCGAGTCTGGAGAACTTGCGCATTTAACAGCTGAGCGTGTGTGGCAGGAATGGCACAAATCGCTCTCAACCCAAGATCCGCAAGTTTTTCTATCGGTGCTTCGCGACTGCGGTGCCCTCAAAGTGATTCTTCCCGAACTGGATCGCTTGTTTGGTGTACCTCAACCAGAAAAATGGCACCCGGAAATCGATACAGGTATTCATAACCTTTTAGTGGCGAAACAGGCAGCTTTGCTTAGCCCATCAACCAAAGTGCGCTTTGCTGCTCAGATGCACGACTTAGGCAAAGGCGTGACACCAAAGAATGAATGGCCAAGCCATAAAATGCACTGTCATACAGGGCTGAAGCTGATTAAATCGCTGTGTGAACGTGTCAGAGTCCCTAATGAATATCGTGACCTCGCATTGATGGTCTGTGAGCAGCACTCCAATATTCATCGAGCTGCAGAACTTCGCCCAGAAACCAAGCTCAAAGTTCTGAATAAGTTTGATGTTTGGCGTAAACAAGAGCGCTTAGAAGACATTCTGATTTGTTGTATGGCTGATAGTCGTGGACGCACTGGGTTTGAAGATATCGACTACCCGCAAAAAGCCATTTTTGAGCAAGCCTATCAAGCCGCACTTTCCGTCAACGTGCAAGACATTATTAAAGATGGGTTTAAGGGTGCGGGAATAAAAGAAGAAATGGAAAAGCGAAGAGTCGAGGCGATTCGAAAATAAGGATGCGGGATGCGGGATGCGGGATGCGGGATGCGGGATGCGGGATTATTCTCCCCCTCTAGTGAAAAACGCCGTCAACCACTTCAATAAATCCTCCCCTTTTCGAAGGACGAAGCCGTTCCCGATTCTCGGAGGGCGAAGCCCGTTCCCGCCTCCCAATAAAAAAAGCGCTCCACCTAGGTGGAGCGCTTCGAAAGCTTTAAAGCGAATAATTCAGCAAATTGCTATAAATTACTGACCTTTAACTTCTTTCAGACCGTTGTAAGGAGCACGCTTACCTAGTGCTTCTTCGATACGGATTAGCTGGTTGTACTTAGCAACACGGTCAGAACGGCTCATAGAACCCGTCTTGATTTGACCTGCAGCTGTACCTACCGCTAGGTCAGCGATAGTTGCATCTTCAGTTTCGCCAGAACGGTGAGAGATTACTGCAGTGTAACCTGCATCTTTAGCCATCTTGATTGCAGCTAGAGTCTCAGTTAGAGAACCGATTTGGTTGAACTTGATAAGGATAGAGTTAGCTACGCCTTTCTCGATACCTTCAGCAAGGATCTTAGTGTTAGTAACAAATAGATCGTCACCTACTAGTTGAAGCTTGTCACCTAGTAGTTCAGTTTGGTGCTTGAAACCATCCCAGTCAGACTCGTCTAGACCGTCTTCGATAGAAACGATTGGGAATTGGTTAGCTAGCTCAGCTAGGTAGTGGTTGAACTCTTCAGAAGAGAAAGTCTTACCTTCGCCTTTCATGTTATAGATGCCAGCTTCTTTGTCGAAGAACTCAGATGCTGCACAGTCCATCGCTAGAGTTACGTCTTTACCTAGTTCGTAACCAGCAGCAGCCACAGCTTCTGCGATAACTTCTAGCGCTTCAGCGTTAGACTTAAGGTTAGGAGCGAAACCACCTTCGTCACCAACTGCAGTGCTGTAGCCTTTAGACTTAAGAACTTTAGCTAGGTTGTGGAATACTTCTGCACCGATACGTAGGCCTTCTTTAAGAGTCTTAGCACCAACTGGTTGGATCATGAACTCTTGGATGTCAACGTTGTTGTCTGCGTGCTCACCACCGTTGATGATGTTCATCATTGGTAGAGGCATAGAGAACTGACCAGCAGTACCGTTTAGTTCAGCGACGTGCTCGTATAGAGGCATGCCTTTAGCTGCTGCTGCAGCTTTAGCGTTCGCTAGAGAAACAGCTAGGATAGCGTTAGCACCGAACTTAGATTTGTTCTCAGTACCGTCTAGCTCGATCATTACTGCGTCGATCGCAGCTTGGTCTTTAGCGTCTTTACCCACTAGAGCTTCCGCGATTTCACCGTTTACCGCTTCAACTGCTTTAAGAACACCTTTACCTAGGAAACGAGCTTTGTCACCGTCACGTAGCTCAAGAGCTTCACGTGAACCAGTTGATGCGCCAGATGGAGCAGCCGCCATACCTACGAAACCGCCTTCTAGGTGTACTTCAGCTTCTACAGTTGGGTTACCACGTGAGTCGATGATTTCACGACCTAGAACTTTAACGATCTTAGACATTAATGTTTCCTCTCGTTCAAATATAAATGTCAAATTTAAAAGGCAGCAGCACAACCTTCGCCACTGCCCGTATCCTTTTTACTTCTCTAATTCGCTGCGTTGGAATTCACCAGCCGCTTTTACGAACCCTGCGAATAGTGGGTGACCATCGCGAGGTGTCGAAGTGAACTCTGGGTGGAACTGAGCCGCTACAAACCATGGGTGAGCTGGATTCTCAATCACTTCCACAAGTTTCTTATCTGCTGACAGGCCCGACACTTTTAGACCCGCTTTTTCAATTTTTGGACGCAGATTATTGTTCACTTCGTAACGGTGGCGATGACGTTCATGAATCGTCGCGCTACCGTAGAGTTCACGAGCTTTAGTCCCTTTCTCTAGGTGACATAGCTGAGAACCAAGACGCATCGTACCGCCTAGATCAGACGTTTCGGTACGTTCTTCAACTTTACCTTCACCGTCTACCCACTCTGTGATCAAACCTACCACAGGGTACTTGGTCTCTTTGTTAAACTCTGTTGAATGTGCACCTTCCATACCCGCAACGTTACGCGCGTATTCAATCAGTGCTACTTGCATACCCAGACAAATACCTAGGTAAGGTACCTTGTTTTCACGAGCGTATTGCGCTGCACGAATTTTTCCTTCCACGCCACGATCACCGAAACCACCTGGAACAAGGATAGCATCTAGACCTTCTAGCGCTTCTTCACCTTTGGTTTCTACGTCTTGTGAATCAACGTATTTGATCTTAACGCTCAAACGGTTTTTTAATCCTGCGTGTTTCAGCGCTTCGTTGACTGACTTGTAAGCATCCGGCAGTTCGATGTACTTACCAACCATACCAATGGTCACCTCTGCCGTCGGGTTCGCTTCTTCATAGATAACCTGTTCCCACTCAGTCAGATCAGCTTCAGGAGCAGAAATACCGAAACGAGAACAGACAAGATCATCCAGACCTTGAGATTTGATCAGTTGAGGGATCTTGTAGATGGAATCGACGTCCTTCATAGAGATAACTGCTTTTTCTTGCACGTTACAGAAAAGAGCAATCTTCTTGCGCTCGTTCGCTGGGATCATACGATCTGAGCGACAAACTAGAATGTCTGGTTGAATACCGATAGACAGTAGCTCTTTAACAGAGTGTTGTGTCGGTTTCGTTTTCACTTCGCCCGCTGCGGCAAGGTAAGGAACCAATGTTAGGTGCATAAACATAGCACGTTCACGCCCCAGCTCTACGGCTAGCTGACGAATTGCTTCCATAAATGGTAGTGATTCGATATCACCCACAGTACCGCCGACTTCAACGATAGCAACATCATGACCTTCAGAACCAGCGATTACGCGGTCTTTGATGGCGTTAGTGATGTGAGGGATAACCTGAATCGTTGCACCTAGGTAATCACCGCGACGTTCTTTGCGGAGAACGTCTGCGTAAACACGACCGGCAGTGAAGTTGTTGCGCTTAGTCATCTTGGTACGAATGAAACGCTCGTAGTGACCAAGATCTAGGTCAGTTTCTGCGCCATCTTCCGTAACGAACACTTCACCATGCTGAGTTGGGCTCATTGTGCCCGGGTCAACGTTGATGTAAGGGTCAAGCTTCATCATAGTCACTTTAAGACCACGAGCTTCAAGAATAGCGGCAAGAGATGCTGCTGCAATACCTTTACCTAGAGAGGATACGACCCCGCCAGTAACAAAAATGTAATTTGTCGTCATGTTTAACCTGAAATTGGTTGAATGAGGGAAATGGATTTCTTCTGGACGGGAGATAAATATACCAGAAGACCCTTATCGCCACAACGTGAAATCTATCACACTGCTATTTTTTATTTTTTGCTTCAAATCAAATTCAAGCAGCTCGACACACTGGGTTTATTGTTACGATTCTCGACGTTTCACCTCATCCCACATGCTATCAAGTTGCTGTAAGTCGAAATCTGTCAACTGCTTACTTTGTTCAGCAACCATCTTCTCAACCCCTTTAAATCGCCGAGAGAATTTGAGATTTGCTTTACTTAATGCCGATTCAGGATTTTGCCCAAGATGCCGACTTAAGTTCACGACTGCAAACAACAAATCCCCCAGCTCAAGCTCAACTTTTTCATCATCAGGGGACACCTGCAGAGCCTCATCCATGACTTCATCAACCTCTTCGCGTACCTTGTCGACAACCGGGCCCAGCGAGTCCCAATCAAAGCCAAATTTGGCACATTGGTTCTGAATTTTGTTGGCACGTGAAAGCGCTGGGAGCGAACTCGGTATTGAGTCTAGGATACTTTGCTCTTTTTTGCCCAATTCAGCTTTTTCTTTGGCTTTTTCCGCTTCCCAGTTGGCGTTGATTTCTTCGTCTGATTCGAATTCAATATCAGAAAAGACGTGGGGATGACGGCGAGTCAGCTTCTCATTGACCGTGTCAACAACATCGGCGAATTCAAATAACCCCTGCTCTTTCGCCAACTGGCTGTAAAAGATAACCTGAAACAACAAATCCCCGAGTTCTTCCTGCAGATTCGGCCAATCACGATTGTGAATTGCATCCACTACTTCATACGTTTCCTCAATCGTATGCGGGACAATCGTGTCAAAGCTTTGTTTTAAATCCCACGGGCAACCACTCTCAGGATCACGAAGCCGCGCCATAATCTGTTCTAGCTGTTCAATCGGGTGACTCATTTTCTCTGTTCCTTTAAATCTATCTAAAGAAAAAGGTGAGCGGTACAACCACTCACCTTTAAAAATTTCTCGTCATCCCCAATCGCTCGTCTCACTCTAGGGAATGACCACTCTTTTTTACTAAGTAGTTGGCTCTTCTAACAAGGCAACAAACTTACGAGACTCCTGAGCATAGCTTGCCTATGTGATGGAGCGAGTATAGTGAAGTTAACGCAGTTAGAAAGCCAAATACGACGTAAAAACTAGCCGAGGCGTTTTACCGACATAACATCTTTAATCTGTTCAACTCGCTTCGACACACGCTGCAGAATCTCAATATTGGTGACCTCTAGATCAAAATCCATAATCGATAACTGCTTGCGATAATCAACACGACTTTTCATGCTGGTGACTTTAATTTTCTCGTTGGCAAACAAGGTGGTGATGTCTTTCAGTAATCCGCTGCGCTCCATCGCTTCTACACGAACTGTCAGGATATAAGAACCAACAAAGCCACTCCCCCATACGGTATCAATGATGCGTTCTGGTGCATGGTGGCGCAACTCTTCAAGCTGTTCACAGTCAGCGCGATGCACTGAAATACCTCGACCTTGGGTGATATAACCTGAGATTTCATCCCCTGGAATCGGCTGACAGCAGCGCGCAAGATGCGTCATCAGGTTATCAACCCCTTCCACAACGACTGCGTCTTTCTTAGGGCGACTTTGCGCTGGTGCTTTAGTCTCTGCTTCTTGAAGCTTTTCTAATGCTTGTTGATCTTCTTCCTCGGCGGTTGGCTTATTGACCAAGGCATTGATGTGGTTGATAACTTGGTTGATACGTAAGTCACCACTTCCGATACCAACGTACAGTTCATCAGTGCTATTGACGTTAAAACGCTTCAACGCATACTGCTCTGCATCTTTTAAAGTCGCACCAATTTTCTGCAATTCAACTTCGAGAATATCTCGCCCTGCTTCGACGTTTTTCTCTCGTGATTGTTTACGGAACCAAGCATTGATCTTAGCGCGCGCACGACCAGAAGTCACAAACCCCATTGATGGATTCAGCCAGTCTCGAGAAGGGTTCGGCTCTTTAGCAGTAATAATCTCGACCTGATCTCCCATAGAAAGCTTATGAGTAAACGGTACGATGCGGCCTGCAACTTTAGCGCCAATACAACGATGGCCGACTTCAGAGTGAATGTGGTAAGCAAAATCAAGTGGCGTAGCACCCATTGGTAAATCGACGACATCGCCACGAGGCGTGAAAGCATACACTCGGTCATCAAATACCTGACTGCGCACTTCATCAAGCATCTCGCCCGAATCAGACATTTCTTCCTGCCAATCGAGCAGTTTGCGCAGCCACGTGATTTTCTCATCGTACCCACTGCGACCGCCGCCACCTTCTTTATATTTCCAGTGCGCAGCGACGCCCAATTCTGAGTCTTCGTGCATGTCTTTGGTACGAATTTGAATCTCGATGGTTTTCCCTTCGGGACCAAGAATAACAGTATGAATTGACTGATATCCGTTTGGTTTTGGATTCGCGACGTAATCATCGAATTCACTTGGCAAATGCTTGTACTTAGTATGCACCGCACCCAAAGCCGCATAACAATCCTGAAGCTTATCAGCAATGATTCGAACGGCTCTAACATCAAACAGCTCATCAAATGCCAGACTCTTTTTCTGCATTTTGCGCCAGATACTATAGATATGTTTAGGACGACCGCTCACTTCCGCATTAATGCCTGAAGAAGTAATTTCATTAGAAAGGTCATTAACAAAGTCTGTAATGTACTGCTCTCGAACAATGCGACGCTCAGATAACTGCTTCGCTATTTGTTTGTAAGTCTCAGGTTGCTGATAACGGAACGCGTAATCTTCGATTTCCCACTTAAGCTGACCAATACCAAGACGATTGGCCAAAGGCGCATAGATGTTTGAACATTCTTTCGCTGCTGCCTGACGCACTTCGTCCGGAGCCTTCTTGACCTCAATCAGGTTACAGATTCGTTCTGCAAGTTTTATCACCACGCAGCGGAAATCATCCACCATAGCCAATAGCATGCGGCGAACATTATCTACTTGAGCAGAAGCTGCGCTCCCCTCCATAGTGACATTGAGTTGGCCCAGTGCAGCCATTTCTTCAACACCGTCAATCAGCTTGATCGTTTCTTTACCAAAATCCTCTTCCAAAACTTCGCGTTCGTATGCACCGCTGGACACCACTGGGAACAACAAGGCAGCCACTAACGTGGCTTTGTCCATGGAAAGGGTGATGAGGATTTCGATCATCTCTCTACCACGCCACAAGAGCAATGGTCCGCGATCGTTGTCTTCAAGAATCGTTTCGCAATGGCGGTACACCTCTTTAAGGCGCTTCGCGACTTTCGTGTCCTGCTCTAAGCTAGCAATCCAATTATCTAAATCAAACTGTTCATCTTGGTTCAAATGTGCGCTTCTTACCGCAACCATTGTCTTTGTCCTGTTATACTTTTTTCTTCGACCTAACCCACAGTGAGACCCTGCTCGAAAGGGTAAGTTCGCATTAATCCTTCACAAAAAGCGCCATGGATTCTAAGTGACTGGTATGTGGGAACATGTCTAGCATTCCCAATCGTTGTAACTTGAACCCCTGACTAAGCAAGCTCTGCGAATCTCGCGCTAGAGTAGCAGGATTACAAGAAACATAAACGACTCTTGTCGCACCTAGCGATGAAACTTGCTCGACAATTCCACTGGCGCCAGCTCGTGCCGGATCCAGTAGTATTTTATCAAACTTTTCTCTCGCCCAGAGCTGACCAGACATATCTTGTTCCAAATTAGCCTGATAAAACTTAGCATTCTCAATCTGGTTTATTTGAGCATTGTGCGTGGCTTTGTTGACCATCTCATCAACCCCTTCCACTCCTGTTACGCTTTTTACCTGCTTAGCAATAGGTAGACTGAAGTTCCCTAGGCCGCAAAACAAATCCAATACTCGGTCTTGCTCAGATAAGGCCAGCCAATCCAGCGCCTGAGCAACCATATGTGCATTCACTTGTTGATTAACTTGAATAAAATTGTTTGGCTCGAAGGGGATAGTGACGCTTGTTTCCTGATAAACACCCGCTTCACCGGCTTCAAGCACCAACTGTTCATTGTTTGGCATCAGATAAAGCGTAATCTGATTAAGCTTGGCAAATTCAAGCAATGCATCATGATCTTTATCTTTCAGTGGTTTGAGATGACGCAAAACCAGAATGCGAGTGTTATCGGCTTTGACTAATTCAACATGGCCAAGTTGATCTTGTTGAGAAAAGCTCTTGAGCAATTGATGCAACTCTGGCAACAACTCATTCAACTCTGGCATCAATACTGGGCAGTGAGTCAAAGTCACTATATCCTTGCTCTGTCTCTTGCGAAAGCCGAACTGCAGTTGGCGTGTTTTTTTGTCCACCTTGACACTGATACGGGCGCGACGGCGGTACCCTTTTGTTTCACCTACAATCGGGGGTTCTAAATGAAGTGTCTGACCCGCAAACTTGCTCATCAGTTGACTCAATGTTTGCTGTTTATAAGCTTGCTGATGTTCACTACTCAGATGCTGCATGTTGCACCCGCCACATTGATCGTAATGAGGGCAGAAGGGCTCAACTCTCTGTTCACTCGTCGTTTGCACTTTGATGAGTGCCGCACGTGAGAACTTACTCTTACTTTCAATCAACTGAGCTAACACTTGCTCCCCAGGCAGTGCACCTTCAATAAATATCGGTTTTTTATTCTGATAAGCTATGCCGGCACCGTGGTGATCGAGTTTTTCAATCTTAAGCGATTGATGCTTTGTGTTGAGTTGAGTTTTCTTTTTGGGTTGGAAGAAACGCGCCATGCTTTGATCTGTGCCTTTTACTGTTGCTCTGTATTGCTGTCCAGGTGCACCTTTTCAGACCTGAATCGTTGTCTGAGCCGAACGAGTTGATTATGCTTAAGTATTCGACGGCTTCTTTTTGCGGAAGTTATTTTCCCATATCCACACCACGATGTTTAGATAATAATGACAAGATATGGCTTACGCGCCCGCGTTATTACCCTTACCCTCGCGCCGACGTTGATCATTGGCCTGTTATTGAGCGCGTTTTTCTCATTTAACCGCTACCACGATCTTGAAAAGCAGGTCATCAATTCAGGGTTAAGTATTATTGAACCCCTAGCCATTGCCAGTGAAGAAGGTCTAAAGAATAATAGCCGCGAGTCTGTTAGGCGGATTATTAGTTATGCGCACCGGAAAAACTCAAAGTTTGTCCGCAGTATTGCCGTTTTCGATTACAACCACGAATTATTCGTCACTTCCAACTTTCATCCAAACTTTGAATCTCTGACTTTCCCTCGCAACGAAGTCATTCCCCTATTGGTCACTTCAGACCTACAGGAGAACACACTAATCTTACGTGCTCCTATCATTACCGAGTCAGGGCTAATATCGACACCAAAAGGTCAAAACACTAATCCAGCACTTGGCTACATCGCCGTAGAGCTCGATCTTTCTTCCCTGCGCCTGCAACAATATCAAGAAATTTTCTCAGCCTTTTTGGTTCTGCTATCTGGGCTGGGCTTGTCAGCCATGTTTGCTTATCGACTGATGCACGATGTTACACGCCCGATTTCGCATATGAAAAATATGGTCGACCGAATCCGTCGTGGACACTTAGATGTTAGAATTGAAGGCAAGATGCATGGTGAGCTCGACTCCCTCAAAAATGGCATCAACGCCATGGCGGTCTCATTGTCGGAATACCATGTCGAAATGCAACATAGCATTGATCAGGCAACTTCAGACTTACGAGAAACTCTTGAACAGCTTGAGATTCAAAACGTTGAATTGGATATAGCCAAGAAACGAGCTCAGGAAGCTGCACGAGTGAAATCTGAGTTCCTTGCCAATATGTCTCACGAGCTTCGCACACCATTAAATGGGGTGATTGGGTTTACGCGTCAGATGCTAAAAACCAAACTGACTAACAGCCAAGCGGATTATTTACAGACCATTGAAAAATCAGCCAATAACCTGCTCAATATTATTAACGACATTTTGGATTTCTCTAAACTGGAAGCGGGCAAGTTAGCACTGGAAAATATTCCGTTTGAGTTCCAAGAAACACTCGAAGAAGTGGTCAGTTTACAAGCCACCAGCGCGCATGAAAAAGGCCTAGAACTGACACTCAAAGTGGATCATAAGATCCCGGCAGGTCTTGTTGGCGATCCGCTGCGAATCCAACAAGTACTGACTAACCTAGTTGGTAACTCAATCAAATTTACCGAGCGAGGGAACATTGACATCAGTGTTGAGCTTCGTTCACAAAAAGAAGATGTTGTTGAATTACAATTTATGGTGCGAGATACAGGCATTGGTATTTCTGAACGCCAACAATCACAATTATTCCAAGCTTTCAGCCAAGCAGATGCGAGTATTTCTCGCCGTTACGGCGGTACAGGACTTGGCTTAGTCATCACTCAGAAACTCGTTAGCCAGATGGGAGGTGAGATCAGTCTTACCAGTCGCTTACACCAAGGTTCGACGTTTTGGTTTACGCTGAGATTAAACTCAACCGATATGCCAATGAACGATTTACTCGAAACTCAGGTTCTGAAGCTTCGCACACTACTGCTTATTGAACCTAACATGCAAGCGGCTTCTGTCACTCAACAAACATTGGTACAAGAAGGTTTGATCGTAACCTATCGCTCATCAGTACCAGAAGAGGCTAGCCCGTTTGATTATGTATTGTTGAACCTTGCGCCGAATAGAGCCAACGAGCCTGAGCTTGTCGAACAGTGGGTAAAACAAGCCCAGAAATGCTCACCTCAAGTCGTGGTCGGTATTCCGAGTACTGCGTTGGCTTTGTCTGATCACTTAACACAGACCTATCACGTTCATTGCATTACGAAGCCATTATCTCGCCGAAAACTATTACAGATATTAGCCGCTAACCAGAACAGCTTACCGATGGTTGAGGTTGAACCAGCTTACAACGAGACGCTTCCTCTAACGGTTATGGCTGTTGATGACAACCCAGCAAACCTAAAATTGATCAGTGCCCTGCTTCAGGAACGGGTCGAAAAAGTGGTGACTTGTACTAACGGCCTCGATGCTGTAACTCAAGCTGAAAGTCAGCATTTCGATATCATCCTAATGGATATTCAGATGCCACACATGGATGGCGTGACCGCTTGTGGCAAAATCAAACAAACTGAGCTTAATGCTAACACTCCAGTGATCGCTGTTACCGCACACGCGATGAGTGGAGAACGTGACAGACTCCTTGGAGCCGGCATGGATGATTACCTCACTAAGCCAATTGAGGAGCATGTTTTGCAACAAGTCTTAATGCACTGGAACCCGCACACGCAACAATCAGAAATGGCTAAGATTGAGTTGCCGTCCAACATTGAAACGTCAGGGTTACCTTCATCAGCAGTGATTGAGCATGACAACATCATTATCGACTGGCAAGCAGCGCTAAAGCAATCCGCCAATAAAGAAGATCTTGCACGTGACATGCTGCAAATGCTGATCGACTTCATTCCTGAAGTGAATAGTGTGGTTGAAAGCGCTCTGGAAGAGGATGACTTTGACAGCGAGACACTGATCCATCACATACATAAGCTACACGGTAGCAGTTCATATTGTGGCGTCCCAAGACTGAAAAAAGTGTGTGCTACCATAGAGAGAGCCTTGCGTTCGGGTGAAAGTCTTGAAGATGTCGAACCGGAGCTGTTTGAGCTGCAAGACGAAATGGAGAAGGTCACCGCGAGTGCGGCGCCTTATTTAGACTCGTAAATAACAGTAGCAACGGCATAATGCCGTTCATCAGAAATAGACAGGTGGATGCTCACCACCTGTTTTTTTTGGGCAAACTCTAGGGCTTTACCAGACAAAGACAAATTTGGCGCACCGTATTCATCGTTGGTAATAGTGAAATCATGGAAAGTCACCCCCAATGCGATGCCGGTCCCTAATGCTTTAGACGCCGCTTCTTTAGCCGCAAAGCGCTTAGCTAAAAAGCGCCCTTGTTGCTTAAGCGATTGAAAGCGTTGTAACTCAATATCCGTCAAAATACGTCGAGCAAACGCTTCACCACTGCGGGACAGTGCCTTTTCAATACGTTCAATTTCCGCAATATCTGTCCCTAGACCTACAATCGCCATTACGGTTACTTACGCGCTTCAACCATCAGTGCTTTCATATCAGCTACGGCTTTATGCAAACCATCAAAGGCCGCACGACCGATGATAGAGTGACCAATGTTCAGCTCATAGATTTCAGGGATAGCGGCGATAGGAGCTACATTATGGTAAGTCAAACCATGACCTGCATTTACGGTAATACCCAAATCAGCCGCATAGCTTGCACCAGCAGCAATTTTCTTTAGTTCATCTTGCTGATCTTCATCGTTTTTCGCATCAGCATAATGACCAGTGTGAAGCTCGATATAAGGCGCATCACAGGCTTTTGCTGCATCAATCTGTTCACGGTCTGCATCAATAAACAGAGAAACTTTAATGCCCGCTTCTGTCAGTCTTTTCGTTGCCGCTTTGATTTTTTCTACATGACCCGCCACGTCCAGCCCCCCTTCAGTAGTGAGCTCTTCACGTTTTTCTGGAACCAAACACACGTATTCAGGTTGAGTTTTCAGGGCAATATCAACCATCTCATCCGTTACAGCCATTTCAAGGTTCATACGAGTTTGGATCGTTTCTCTTAGGATACGTACGTCACGATCAAGGATGTGACGGCGGTCTTCTCTAAGGTGAATGGTAATGCCGTCTGCTCCAGCACGCTCGGCAACTTCAGCTGCATGAACAGGATCTGGGTACTTGGTACCGCGCGCGTTACGTAATGTAGCAATGTGATCGATGTTAACACCCAGATAAATTGAGCTCATTTTCCAATACTCCGTGATTTGGGCGCTAAAATTTGCATAAATAGCTCCCGACTCTTTAATGGTTTGCCGCCAAGATACGGCTTTAATGCTATCCGTGTAAAGCGTTTTGCCGCTTTAAGTTGTTCTTTTGTGGTAAACCTACGCTCACTAATCGCAATCAGTTCATTACCAACAAAGGTCAGATTGTCGCGCCGCACTGAGGCAATAAAACCCTTTTGTTCTCGATATCGATAGGTCATTTCAGGGTCAATCGGCTCTCCTGTACCAGCGCAATGCAGAAAATCGACGCCATATCCCATTGCAGACAGCAGTGCCAGTTCAAAACGGCGCAATGCGGGTTCCGGATTCTCACACTGAGCCAGTTCGGTGAGAACGTGAAGGTAATCATGAAACAGGGCCGGCATTGACACTTCGGCCATCAACACTCGTCCTATCAATTCGTTGACATACATGGCGGAGTATAGGTTGATACCCGTGAGTGGCAAACCTAGACTGATCGGTTCTGCCTGACGCAATGTCTTCATCGATCCTTTACCCGACCACTTGAGCAATAAAGGCGTAAATGGCTGTAACGCACCTTTGAGGTTTGAGCGTTTACTGCGCGCGCCTTTAGACATCAAAGTAACACGACCAAATTCCTCACTGAAAACATCGAGAATTAAACTCGACTCACTGTAAGGACGACGATGAAGAACAAAACAGCGCTGTAATCCTTCTGAGGTCATAGAGGTTGCCAGATGAATGTTACATAAAAAATAAGGAGCCTGATGGCTCCTTATACTTACTTATGTTGGAGCGAAGTGATTTCGCTGCAAAAATTACAGATCGTCGATGTAACCAAGAGAACGTAGTGCTCGTTCATCATCGGCCCAGCCAGATTTCACTTTCACCCACGTTTCTAGGTAAACCTTGCGACCAAACAGATCTTCCATATCTAAACGTGCTTCACGACCAATCGTTTTGATCTTCTCGCCGCCCTTGCCAATCACCATTTTCTTCTGGCCATTACGTTCAACCAGAATTAACGCATTGATATGGAAACCATCGGTTTCAGGATTGTAATCAAAACGTTCAATCTCCACCGTCACAGAGTAAGGCAACTCTTCACCAGTAAAGCGCATGAGTTTTTCACGTACAATTTCCGATGCCATAAAGCGCTGAGAACGGTCAGTGACATACTCTTCTGGGAAATGGTGTGTCGCTTGTGGTAGATGGTCACGAACATGTTTACGCAGTACGTCGATGTTTTTGCCTTGCTTCGCGGAGATAGGCACCACATCTACGAATTCCATCTTTTTCGACATCTCCATCATGTGTAGCATGACTTCATTGCGATCTTGTACGTTGTCTACCTTATTGACACACAAAACCACTGGGAAGTTGGACTTCTGCAGTTTAGTCAGTACCATCTCATCGTCGCTAGTCCAATGAGTACCGTCAACAAGGAAAAATACTAGGTTTACATCACTCAATGATGAGTTAGCCGCACGGTTCATTAAACGGTTAATTGCCCGCTTCTCTTCAATATGAAGACCAGGAGTATCGACGTAAATCGCCTGATAATCACCCTCGGTGTCTACCCCCATAATGCGGTGACGCGTTGTTTGCGGCTTACGAGAAGTGATCGAAATTTTTTGTCCAAGAATTCGATTCAGTAGCGTTGATTTACCTACATTCGGACGACCAACGATCGCCACAAAACCACAATGTTGATTTTCTGGTGTACTTGCTTGCTCGTCACTCGATGAGAAAAACGCATCGATATCAAATTCGTTGTTGTCAGTTGAATCAGTCATTGCTCAGTTGCTCTAGTGCTAGTTCAGCAGCCGCTTGTTCTGCCTTGCGGCGGCTGGTGCCTTTACCTATTACAGGCGATCCGACACCTGCGACTTCACACGACACAGTAAACTGCTGGTTGTGTGCTTCACCTTTAATATTAGTCACTGTGTAGACTGGCAGTGGTTTTCTTCGCCCTTGCAGGAACTCTTGAAGACGCGTTTTAGGGTCTTTCTGAGAAACACCCGGCTGTATCGCTTCAAGGCGTTGCTTGTACCAGCTAAGGATAATGCCACGCACCACTTCAATATCACTGTCTAGGTAGATTGCACCTATAATAGCTTCAACAGCATCAGCTAGAATTGAATCACGACGGAAACCGCCACTCTTCAATTCACCTGGACCTAATTTTAAGTGATCTCCTAGTTCGAATTCTCGACCTAGCTCCGCCAGCGTGTTGCCACGAACAAGTGTCGCACGCATGCGGCTCATGTCCCCTTCATTCACTTTAGGGAATCGGTGATAAAGATCGTCAGCAATGACAAAACTTAAAATTGAATCGCCCAGAAACTCAAGACGCTCATTATGTTTTCCATGAGCACTGCGGTGAGTCAGTGCTAAGTTAATAAGCTCTGCATCATTGAACTGATAGCCGAGCTTTTTCTCTAGTTTGGCAATAGGAGAATTCATGCTCTCTCATTAATAATTTCGAATTTTCTAAATAGTTGATTTCACGGCTAGGCGACAAATAAATCCAACCCTATTAGCATAGAGATTCTATATAATTTGGGCGGCCAGCGTTGCGGTGGATTTATGCAGTCACAACACTGTGAAACCAACTATGACGAAAATTTAGTTAATACCACCGATGCGGTTAAACCTAACACCAGTTGGAATCCATGATGGTAAAACGCTATCTGCACTGCGTTCGAACTCGAAACTTATCCAGATACCTACTGCTTTACCAACCAGATTCGCCTCTGGAACAAAGCCCCAGTAGCGGCTGTCTGCACTGTTGTCACGGTTATCACCCATCACAAAGTACTGACCTTGCGGCACAACCCACTCATTAACACCAGCACGTGGCTGATAAGCCGATACGCGATCACGGCGTAATGGGTTCACCAAAATTTGGTGTTCAACCTCACCCAGTTTTTCATTCAGTTGAATCAGTGGCACACCATCTTGGATAAATGGGCTTTCTTCCACATTCGACAACGGTACCTGAGTACATTGGCTCTCACCTTTCGGTTGAACACAGACTTCTTTCTTGCTGCTATAACGCACAGTATCACCCGGTAGGCCAACAACACGCTTGATATAGTCAATGTTTGGCTGAGGTGGGTATTTGAATACTACGATGTCACCGCGCTCTGGCTTACCCGTTTCAACAAGTTGTGTACGCCACACAGGGTCTTTCAGACCGTATGCGTATTTTTCAACTAGGATGAAATCTCCAACCAATAAGGTCGGCTTCATTGAACCTGAAGGGATTTGGAACGGTTCATAGATAAACGAGCGCAATACCAAGACAGCGGCAATAACAGGGAAAATTGAAACACTGTTTTCAATCCACCATGGTTGCTTTTCCACTTGTTCAACCGTTGCAGTATCCAGTCCGTTTGTTTGAGCTTCAACAGCAGCTAGTTTAGCCTGACGTTGTTTCGCAAACACCAGTTTTTCCAACACCCAAACAATACCAGTGACTAGAGTGACAATAACCAAGATCAGTGAAAATGTATTTGCCATTGACTTCCCTTACCTCAAAAATACGAAAGTGAAAGAGCCGAAACCCTTTCACTTAACAAGTTCTTATATTGAGTCGTTACCCAACAAATTAATCTTTACCTACGTGTAAGATGGCTAAGAAGGCTTCTTGAGGCAGCTCTACGTTACCGATCTGCTTCATGCGTTTCTTACCTTCTTTCTGCTTCTTCAGTAGCTTCTTCTTACGGCTGACATCACCACCGTAACATTTTGCAATTACGTTCTTACGTAGCTGTTTAACCGTTGAACGCGCAATAATATGGTTACCAATCGCCGCCTGAATCGCAATATCAAACATCTGACGTGGAATGAATTCTTTCATCTTCTCTACGAGCTGACGGCCACGAGTCTGGGATTGGTCTTTGTGCGTAATCAATGCCAGTGCGTCCACTTTGTCACCGTTGAGGAGTACATCCACACGAACCATGTTAGACGCTTCAAAACGCTGAAAATTGTAATCCAGAGACGCATAACCACGAGACGTTGATTTCAAACGGTCAAAGAAATCGAGTACCACTTCCGCCATCGGAATATCGTAAGTCACGGCAACTTGGTTACCGTGATACACCATATCAACCTGAACGCCGCGCTTCTCAACACATAAAGTAATCACATTACCCAAGTAATCAGAAGGTACAAGGATATTACAACGTGCAATCGGCTCACGAATTTCTTCGATATCATTCACTGCTGGTAGCTTAGCTGGGCTATCAACGTAAAGAATATCACCATCCGTTTGCTCTACTTCGTACACTACCGTTGGCGCCGTGGTAATCAGATCGAGATCGTATTCACGCTCTAGACGCTCTTGGATGATTTCCATGTGCAGCATGCCAAGGAAACCACAACGGAAGCCAAAGCCAAGTGCAGCAGAGTTTTCTGGTTCATAGAACAGAGACGCATCGTTTAGGCTCAGTTTACCTAGTGCATCACGGAAGTTTTCGTAGTCATCCGAAGAGACTGGGAATAGTCCAGCGTATACCTGAGGCTTCACTTTCTTAAACCCTGGCAGCGGCTCATCACAACCATGCTTTGCCAGCGTTAGTGTATCACCAACAGGAGCACCTAGGATATCTTTGATACCACAGACAACCCAACCAACTTCACCCGTTCGCAGTTCCGTCGTGTCTTCCTGCTTAGGTGTGAAGATACCAAGACGATCCACACCCCAAACTTGGCCAGTGCTCATCACCTTGATCTTATCGTTCTTCTTCAGGACGCCATTTTTAATACGGACCAGAGACACCACACCTAGGTAGTTATCAAACCAAGAGTCAATGATCAAAGCTTGCAGTGGTGCTTCTGGGTCACCTTCTGGTGCCGGAATCGCAGAGACGATGTTTTCTAGTACATCTTCAATACCTAGGCCTGTTTTAGCTGAACAGCGGGTTGCTTCCATCGCATCGATGCCAACAATTTCTTCAATCTCTTCCGCTACTCGCTCAGGATCCGCAGCTGGTAGATCAATCTTATTCAGAATTGGCACCACTTCCAGATCCATTTCGATCGCTGTATAGCAGTTCGCCAAAGTCTGAGCTTCAACCCCCTGACCCGCATCAACCACCAGCAAGGCACCTTCACATGCTGCTAGAGAACGAGAAACTTCATAGGCGAAGTCAACGTGTCCTGGTGTATCAATGAAGTTTAATTGATAAGTTTCACCGTCATTCGCGGTATAGTTGAGTGTCACACTTTGAGATTTAATAGTGATGCCACGCTCACGTTCAAGATCCATGGAGTCCAGAACCTGAGCTGCCATTTCACGGTCACTCAATCCACCGCAGTCTTGGATCAAACGGTCTGATAGGGTCGACTTACCATGGTCGATGTGGGCGATAATCGAAAAGTTACGAATGTGCTTCATGATTTGGTGTGACTAAACTCTTTAAAATAGGGAAATAAGAAAGCCGTCTTGTGACGGCGTTTCAATCAAGTTGGCAGATTCTACCCAATTTCTGTGCACTTCGCACTAGCTAATTGGATCTCCCAAAACCCGAAGTAGTATGACTTCTCGTAGCGACTGGCGTTCAAAATTACTGGCCAAACTTTTGGCACCATAAATGCCTGCCATAGTAAAGATAGCAGATGTCAGGATAGCAATACCTTCACCAAGACCTAAAATAGGGGCGAATAGCCACTGCCCTAGAGCTGCGCCTAAAATCATGGCAAACAGCGGAACCAAATAAACGACGGCAGCAGATTGCAGTAGGCTTTTCTCTGGTAAGCCGATTTCCACAACCTGACCTTCTTTAACTCTTGTACTCGTCACTAGATGCCAGTGCAGAGATTTGTTCCCCACCGCTTTCGAGACAATGCCAGTACCACAGCTTTTTTGCGATGAACAACTACTGCAGCTTGTTTGCTGTTCGCAATTCAGCTCAACATCATAGCCTTTAGGCCCTGATTTTACTGCCGATACTGTCGCTAACGCGGTCATCATTACTTAGTACTCGTTTGTTTATTGATGGTAACAGATTGCGCTATGCGCTTAGCGGTTGCTGGTGGGATATCCCCGATCACTGAGATCTCTTTATCACCTTTTACAAAGCTATGAAGTGTACGACGTCCCTGACGAACCAATTGACCTTTAAGCGAATAATTGTCACTCGCTGACACATATACAGAGAAACTAAACAGCCCGTCACTATACATCTGTGTCTCAACCATACGGTTGGTGTTCGCCATTCGATAACGATTCAATTCTTTGGACTCAAATCCTTTCGGAATCCAGCCAACCGTCCAAAAGCTTTCCTCCAGCTCCCCTTTGGGTAAAGAGAGCACGTCCGGCAATTTGACGGTATTGAGTCGACTCAAGATATCTGAAATTTGATCGTTCACGCTATAAGAAATCGTGCGAAACTGCTCTAGAACCTCGCCATCACGATCCACAAGATCCGCTCTTAGTGGAAGTTTAGTTTGCTCATCGATCCACAGGATATAAGAATAACGTAGCCCATCTTTCGGTGCGATTCTCAATACCTGACATGCCGCTCCCGCTTCACGCGCTCGACCCACTTGGATAAAGTCGTAAATGCCACTCAGTTCATCAACATCGGCATTTAGAAGCGGGATAGTAGGGGCAACCATATTACCGGACTCTATGGTAAACGGTTCAACACCTGGCTCTATGTAGCTGACCTCATCACCTCGGCGAATCACTTCACGTACAGGTCCACTAAGATATACAAGATGAGCAAGTTGCTGATCTTCGCTACGAGCATGACGATAAAGTAAAGGTTCGATGCTGTTTTTCTTAATCAGAATATAAGACAGTTCATAATTGAGATGCTGACTGGCTTCGTTCATTTGATGCAACAAAGCCTCTGCAGGTTTTTCTTCTGCAAAGGCTTGTGGCGAACTCAAACTGAACAGTGTCAGCGCACTGATCAGAAATTTTCTCATTCAACTACCGTTTCTGGGTTGTCGTTATGCTCTGCAGCACTGTCGCTGTTTAAACGCAACTGTAATTCATAGTCTTGCAGCATAGCGTTAATTCGACGGCGCTGCTCTTGGATGTTAGCTTCACTTGCAGCAGTCTGCTGCTCTACCGAAGAACGTGTCAAGCTCACTGGTTCAGCGCTGCCGGTAAATGGAATCGTCTGCAGAACGGGCAACTGTTCTGTTTCTGGTTGACTAGGATCACTACCGCCATATTGTTGAACGCCCAAAATGACAGCAAGTGACACACAGGCCGCAACGGCTACTTGGCCAAACTGACTCAGCCATGCTGGAAGCTGCCAGCGAGCTTGAGAAGGCGTTGGTTGTGATTCTATACGGTTTATGTCAGCGATTTTGCCAGAAGTAAACGTTGAATGCGCTGGTTCGTCTTCTAGCGCAAGAGCAACGCTGTCTGCAATATTCCACTCCGGTTTTTCCGGCGCTTCACCTCGCATCACATCACCAATTAAATGGTAATTTTTCCAGATTTGTAGGCTAGCTTGGTCTTGCTCTAATTCACCGATTAAAGCCTTATCGACCAACTCTCCATCCATGAGTGCTGAAAGTTTCTCTTTGTCAGCCATTCTTTTCACCATTAACGTTACTGGTATTAGCGTTGCAAAAGAGGTTGAATCTTTTTTTCAACCGCTTCACGAGCTCGGAAGATACGCGAACGTACCGTTCCAACAGGACAATCCATCACCGCAGCGATCTCCTCGTAACTCAAGCCATCAAGCTCGCGCAACGTCATTGCGGTTTTTAAGTCATCAGGTAGTGCTTCGATCGCACTAAAAACTACTTGTTTCAATTCCTTGGACAACGTTAAGTTCTCAGGGTTCGAAATTTCTTTTAATGCACTACCAGTTTCGTAATATTCAGCTTCTTCAGTATCCACATCTTGCGCAGGCGGTCTACGACCCTGAGCAACAATATGGTTTTTCGCAGTATTAACAGCAATTCGATATAACCAAGTATAGAAGGCACTTTCGCCACGAAAACTTGGTATAGCACGATAAGCTTTAATAAACGCTTCTTGTGCTACGTCGGGCACATCCCCTGGATTATTGACGTAGCGAGAAATAAGATTACATACTTTGTTTTGGTATTTTGTGACCAACAAATTAAATGCTTGCTTATCTCCACTCTGAACTCGCTCAATTAACACCTGATCGGTCAGCTGCTCGTTCATTCGAGCGGGTACTCCTATTGTTATTAACCCCTATCTTGACAGATATGAGCATTAATTATGCAAAATGTAGTATTGACACCACTGCTTACTTGAGCACTATTGTGACTCTGTAATGAATATAAAGTTCAAACTTTCTTCGAATTTTATTTGGGAAGTAATGGACTAGTAACTTCTGTTCCAGATTGTGGGGACGAAAGAGTTCAAAAGCAATGTTATTTACGAAGAATTGCAAGCACTCCAGTGCTACTATAGTGAGCTAACTCTGTTTTTTTCAGGGTCCATGTTGCAATTTTAAAATTGATTTGGAGAGCGAGAACGCTCTATTACTGACGCTAAAGTGTTGGATTGGCGCCAGTACAACTTAACTCGGGAATTTAAAAGTTTTATGAACGCAAACCGTGAACATCAATGTGATGTGTTAGTGGTGGGTAGTGGCGCAGCCGGTCTGTCTTTAGCGTTACGTATCGCGGAATATGGCAAAGTCATTGTATTGAGTAAGGGGCCGAGAAGCGAAGGCGCCACGTTTTACGCTCAAGGAGGGATAGCTGCTGTTTTTGACGAATCAGATAGCATTGAGTCGCATGTAGAGGACACGTTAATAGCTGGCGCTGGTCTATGTGAGCAAGAAACCGTTGAGTTTATCGCTGAAAATGCGAAAGAGTGTGTTCAGTGGCTCATTGATGGCGGAGTTCCGTTTGATCGAGAAGATGGCGACAGCGACGAAAAACCACGCTACCACCTGACACGTGAAGGTGGCCATAGCCATCGTAGAATTCTACATGCAGCCGATGCCACAGGCATGGCCATGCAAACGTCCTTGCAAGATAATGCTCACAACCACCCCAATATCACGGTATTGGAACGACATAATGCCCTCGATTTAATATGTGAAGATAAGGTCGGTGGCGACAATCAAAAAATTGTTGGCGCTTATATCTGGAACCGAAACCAAGAACATGTTGAAACGGTTCGAGCCAAATTTGTGGTCCTCGCAACCGGTGGCGCTTCGAAGGTTTATCAGTACACATCCAACCCAGACGTTTCCTCTGGTGATGGTATTGCCATTGCGTGGCGAGCAGGCTGCCGAGTCGCGAATATGGAGTTCAACCAATTCCATCCAACTTGCCTGTATCACCCTGAAGCAAGAAACTTCCTGCTCACTGAAGCTCTGCGTGGTGAAGGCGCTTACCTGCGTCGTCCGGACGGCACTCGCTTTATGCCAGACTTTGATCAAAGAGAAGAATTAGCTCCTCGTGATGTCGTCGCACGTGCAATTGACTTCGAAATGAAGCGCCTTGGTGCAGACTGTATGTATTTAGACATCAGTCATAAACCGGCAGACTTCATCGAAAAACATTTTCCAACCATCTACACACGCTTAATGGACCTTGGAATCGATATGACCAAAGAGCCCATACCTGTCGTACCAGCAGCTCACTATACCTGCGGAGGGGTCATGGTTAATAAGCAAGGTGAAACGGACCTTTCTCATCTGTATGCCATTGGAGAAGTGAGCTATACCGGATTGCATGGCGCTAACCGAATGGCGTCAAACTCATTATTAGAGTGTGTCGTCTATGCATGGTCGGCAGCGAACGATATTATCCGCCGAATGGACTCTGCCAAGCTCCCCCCTTCTCTGCCAGCATGGGACGAAAGTCAAGTTAGCTGTTCTGATGAAGAGGTCGTGATTCAGCACAACTGGCACGAATTACGCTTATTCATGTGGGATTACATGGGAATTGTTCGTACTGACAAACGCCTTGAACGTGCACTCCGCCGTATTCAGTTGTTGCAACAGGAAACGCACGAGTACTACAGCAACTTCAAAGTGTCTAACAACTTACTTGAACTGCGTAACCTACTTCAAGTTGCAGAGCTTATGGTCCGTTGTGCAATGGAGCGAAAGGAAAGCAGAGGCCTGCACTATACACTCGATTATCCAGAGCTCGCCCCAGACAGCGGTCCAACGATCCTTGAACCAGAGAAAATCAACTGTTAATCATGGGGGAGCTTAGCGCTCCCTTTTTAACACCACTAATAACTGCCGGTAGTGCTCTTCGCTCACACTGTCTCGCCAAATAATGTGTTTGCTACCGCTTTTGGACCAAATAAGGACTCCTAATACGGCTAAACTCAAGACACTTCTTTGGATCTCCATGGACTCATTATTGATTTCGCATGATTTAGCAGAGAAGAAAACCAAACGCCCTTGCATCGGTTCAACAAGCCAGTTGGTTTGACTGTGATATTTAAGGATTAACACCACCGTAAAGATAGTAGGTATCAGAGGTAATTCGGAGGCAATCAAAAAACAGCAGGCCAACATCAGCAAACCGAAGTTGACCTGTTGCGAAACAAATGACGTTGAAGCTAATAGCCTAACGCACTTTACTGAGGTTGTGGGCAACAATCTTGTCTACCATAGAGGCATGACCTAAGTTTTCACTCCGACCATGACCCATAATCCAAGTAAACAAATCGGGGTCATCACACTCAAGCAGAGACACAAAATCCCTCTGTTCATTGTCTTTCAATTCTTCAAAACATTCTTCAAAGAAAGGCATAATGACAACATCTAATTCTAGCATTCCACGACGACACGCCCATTTAATTCGCGCTTTTTCTTCGGTGGTGTACATTCTCATTCCTCACCTGTTCGGTTGTATGCGCCGAGTGTAACAATCAAAGTTGCCCACAACTACTAACTCAGTCACACTCCAGAGGTAGCTCAGGCATTTACTGTAAAAACCCATACATCTGAAAGGTTGTTTCCATTAGTGTTTAAGCGCTAACATAGCACTATTCGATAGCATTCAGGTAAACATCATGGAATGGCAACACGACTTTGCTCCCCTTTCTCTTTCTAGCAATGACTCTCTTCCCGAGCTCGTACTCACCCACCTCACATCGTGGGGAATGATCACCGCACTAGGCGATGATAAAAAGTCTTATCTACAAGGTCAGGTTACCTGCGATGTTGTTCAACTAGCCGAAGATACCGCTACGTTTGGCGCGCATTGTGATGCAAAAGGAAAAGTCTGGAGTGTATTCCGTTTGTTCCACCATCGAGGCGGTTACGCAATGCTACAGCCAAATTCAGCCATTGAGACTGAGCTCGCCGAACTCAAAAAATACGCCATTTTTTCCAAAATAGAATTCACACAAAGTACTGATGTCTTACTCGGATTAATTGGCGAGAAAGCGACCCATATCGTTGAAGATCTTTCACAACAAAGCGGTGATGTTCGAGCAATTGATGGGGGAACCGCGATTAAAATCGATAACCAACGCTGGTTGCTAGCTACAGATGCCACGACTGCGGAACAATTGTGCCAGTCGATAAATGCGACCAAAGCTTATGAAGATATCTGGACTCGACTGGATATTGAAGCCGCTATACCTGCAGTCACACAAGAGCAACAAAACGAACATATTCCTCAAGCGATTAACGTACAAGCTCTGGGTGGAATAAGCTTCAGCAAAGGTTGCTACACAGGCCAAGAAACGGTTGCTCGTGCCAAGTACCGCGGTATGAACAAGCGCGCGTTACAAATACTTAAAGGACGCTCCGATTACGAAATAAAAGTCGGAGCTGAAATAGAACGTTCAGTTGGGGACAATTGGCGCAGCGCTGGTCAGTTGATGAGCAGTTACCGCTTCAATGACGGCGTCTCTATCGGCCTCATCGTACTGCCAAACAACCTTGATTCTGATACACAATTTCGTTTGAAAGATGCGCCAGATTCGATCTGGACAATGCAAGCACTGCCATATTCTCTTGAAGATGACGAATAAGTTTGAGACGAAACTGACCCGCTACTTAACCGAGCAGCGGGTATCTTTCCGCATTCTTCCCCATCGTACCCCTGCAACCACGATTGAAGACGCCGCTTATCAGCGAGGAGTGAGACCTGCTCAAATGGTCAAATCTATGCTTTTGCGTGATATGGGCGATTTGTATGCGCTGGCTTGTACGCCAGGTGATCAATCTGTTGATCCCAAAAAAGTGCGAGCGTTGCTCGCTTGCCGCCGAATGACCTGTGTTGATCTCTCCATGGTTGAAGAACTGACCGGCTACCAGATTGGCACGGTAACCCCCCTACTCTTGCCAGTAGAGATGCCAATCATATTTGATCGTCGACTGCTGAATGAAGAGACAGTGACTATAAGCAGCGGTTCAAATATGGCAGGAATAGCATTGCAGCGAGACGAACTCATCCGTCTTTGTAATCCGATACTTGCTGACATCTGTCGTAAATAAGCCATTCAAACTTTCTTGTATCCAATCCCATAATTGCAATATTTACGTGACAGAACCCTCAATAAAAAGCACGAAAAGTTTAAATTCTTATTCACCAAGCAAGCATATATAGTCAAGAATGGTATTTTGGTTTATGTTTTTTTTGTTGGTTAAAGTACAGGCAAACCATGATGTACTGCTTGGTGTGTTTGACTGCTGAGTGTTTGCATAGCAATAAACACGCCTCTTCTCCAACGAAAAAGTGAATCCGCTGATTATTGGAGGACATTCACTTTTTGTGTAATGCATCTGTGACTATTCGCCCGCATTTATGCGGGCTTTTTTTAAGCAAAAAATTTACCGTAAGTTGGCATATTATTTAAAAAATAATCTAATCTTATAAATGTCATAAATCTTGGTTTAACTATTGTGTTGAATGAGTAACCAAGATGAGTTCCCACCACAGAACATAAGTGAGGTAATCATCACAATAAAGTGGATATTTATCGGCTGTTTTGCCCACAACAACACAAATATCCAAACAAACTCATTTTACTGCATATTCCTCCACCAAAATCACATAAATAACAGGCGGGAAATCGTATACTTTGCAGTGCTTGCTAAACATAAGGATTACTCTATGAGACTGTTTAAGCGATACACACCAGGTATGATTGCTAAACATGTAAGTCGGCTATTTAAGGGAAGAATTTATATCTACGGTATTGGTAAGTTTGAATTTGACAACGGCAAGCTTGTCTTGCCAGAAAAAGCCGAACGGCGACATTTCCAAACAGTCAAGGAAGTAAATCAGGAAATCATGAGACTGCGCTGTGCATATGCGTAGGTAAGAATTTAAAAGGGTTGGCATTTTTTATTTGCCAACCCTTGTCATTTAAAATGACGACTAAGGCAAAGTCGCTTCATGATATTTCGCTAATGCAGGAAGATTCCCCTTTAAACCAAGGGCGTGTTTCATGATTTCATCTTTCGCTCCTGGCAATTGTCCTACCAAAGCCATGCCAATACCTCGCGCTAGCTTCTTCGCAGGGTTACCACCAGCAAACAGATCTTTAAAGCCTTGCATCGCAGCAATCATTTTTGCCGCTTCGGATTTACGCCAGCGTTCATAACTACGTAGGTTACGCTTGGTGCCGATATCCTCACCCTTGCGCCACAAGGTCATCACTTCTTGCGCTAGGCTCGCCGCATCAAGTAAACCAAGGTTTACACCCTGACCTGCTAATGGATGAATTGTATGTGCAGCATCCCCCACTAGAGCGACTCGTTCAACAGCAAAATCGCGTGCGTAACGCATTTTGAGCGGGAAAGCAAAACGTTGACCAACGACTTCACATAATCCTAGTCGAGCGTCAAATTCAGCCGTCAGTGACTTATTGAACTCTTCATTGGACATCGCTACTAAACTCTCTGCGCGATTCGGCTCTGTAGACCAAACGATCGAACTCATATTACTTTCTCCCATAGGTAAGAAAGCCAAAGGTCCCTGTGGGGTAAAGATCTGACGTGCTACTTTGGCATGAGTTTCTGCAGTCCAGACATTCGCAACCACAGCGCTATGCCCATAGTCCCAGTGCGTTAACGGAATATCCTGTTGTTTGCGCACCCAAGAGTTGGCACCGTCCGCGCCGACCACCAGTTTAGCCGTCAATGCGTGACCATTGTCCAAAGTGAGCCAAGCTTCACTTTCTCCAACCGCCATAGAGTTGCACTGTGCAGGCATAAACAAACTGACATTCGACTGCTGCTTCACCTGCTCAAGTAGTGATAGCTGAATCACACGATTCTCAACAATGTGTCCGAGATCGGGTTGAGCGAGCTTTTGCGCATCAAATTCAATTCGAGCGAAGCTGTCTTGCTCCCAGACTTCCATCGCCGAGTATGGTGCGGCACGACGCTCTATAATGCCATTCCAAGCCCCTAAATTACGCAATATATTTTCACTTGAACGGCTTAGGGCTGACACGCGAACATCCGGTAAGTCCGCCAATTCGCTCTCAGGTACTCGGCTTTCTATCACCGCAATACGTAAATCGGTCTCTTTAAATGCTGCAGCCAAAGCTAGGCCAACCATGCCACCACCGACAATTGCAATATCAACACTTTGCATCATCTGAATTCAATCCTCATTCAAGCTGCTATCGAGCAACTAAGCCTAAAGTTCTTGCTAATAAAGGCGCTTTCAACACCGGAATGTTGTCCATCGCGGCCAAGCTGAAATTTCGACCAATACGTAGTGTGAGATAATCATTAGAGAAAATATGAACCAGAGACGATGTCAGTGAAATCGTCGCACTACGATCGTTTTCGCGGCGACGTTTAAATTGGCTCAGTACCGAATAATCTCCAGGATCGCCGCTATGATTGGCTATCGACTCGGCCAGTGTCGCTACGTCACGAATTCCAAGGTTAAACCCTTGCCCAGCAATCGGGTGCAATGTTTGTGCTGCATTGCCAACAATGGCAAATCGATGTGATGTGTTCTGCTCTCGATAGCGCAACAATAATGGATATGCAGCACGCTGGCCGACCTTTACCAATTTCCCCAATCGCCAACCAAATGCGTGCTGGAGCTCTTGTAGAAAGGCATCATCATCGAGCGACAGAATACGCTGAGCGTCATCTGGCCTTACACACCAAACCAAAGACATGCGATGTTCGCTCATTGGCAACAGAGCTACAGGGCCAGAAGAGGTAAAGCGTTCAAAAGCGCGCCCTAGGTGATGCTCTGCCGTCTTAATGTTAGCAATAACCGCAACTTGCTCGAAATCGTGTTCGTTGAAATCAAGTCCGATTTGCTGGCAACAGGTCGAAATGGCACCGTCCGCCGCCACCAGCAGTTTCCCACTGATGGTTTGACCATCATCCAGCTCAATATGGACGCATTGCTGTCGTCGTTCGATCTGATTAACCGAGGCAGGGCACAGTAAAGTGATATTAGGCTCCTGCGCGACCTTTTCATGATAGAGACGGCCAACATCCGCTAACTCGACCACATATCCCAAAGCTTCCACGCCAACCTCAAGGTTATCAATTTCAGTCATACCTGCATGAGAGCGGTCAGAAACATGAATATGACGGATAGCCGTCGCGAAGGTTGAAATGTCTTTCCACAGCCCGAATTGCTTAAGAATATTGACGGTACCGTAAGACAGAGCGATAGAACGAGAGTCGAAGCCTGGGTGAGCCTGATGGTCGACTTTGTAAGGCTCGACAACCGCTACAGACAGCGGCTGCTGAGAAAGTTTATTGATCGCCAGTGCCAGCGTCATGCCCGCCATTGCGCCACCAGCAATTACAACATCAAACTGCTTCATGGGGAGTCCTGATTAATGGATGGTTGGAGCCTTTTGCTCTACCGGCTTTTGGCCAAATTCAGCGTGGATCGTCAACGCACATGCTTTAACATGTTCAATCACCTGCTCTAGCAGCTGAGCTTGCTCTTGCATATCGTCATCTTCATCAATGCCCAGCTTGGCAATCTCTTCTAAATCGGCCAACGCCTCTTTAACATCTGTCGAGGCTTTTTTCAGTTCAGCATTCACAAGGCCTAAACCAGAAATGTAGTGATTCACCCATTCCGCGACACCATCAGCCGTATCAAACAGACTTGCACTGGCATCTTCATCAGGGATCAACATTGAGATATCCATACCTGAACCCGTAAATTCAGCGATGGTTGCGTCTAATGTCGCTTGAGCCAATTGCAATGACTTAGTAGGCCACCCCAGACCATCATTAGTGTAATCAAAAATTAGGGGCTGCCAGCTTTTGTCTGTCAGACTTAAACCGCCGCTCAGCATTCCTGCTAAAAGGCCGTGCAGTTCTGCAGGGTTCACTGCCAGACCGGCCGACTGAAGCTCACTAGCCAATATCAGGTATTCTGGAAGATTACGTTCGCTCATAAAGAGACCTAAGTTTGCTAAATAAGATCAATTCTACCATTTACCAAGACCAGCGAAAACGAGCGATTGCGCAATTGTGGATAGCATTTACACAATTTGTCCAATTACTGTGTTATTACGTCATGATTTGAGCACCTTGATTGGGAAAAGCTTGAATCTTAACAAGCCTTTTCCTATAGTTTCCTCCTCGGTGATTGTCTGCATATCACCCCTACTAACGCATTTAGAGTCAGTATGAGCAATCAAGCAGTTGAAGTCGAAATTTTAGGCAAACTAACCCGGGTGAATTGCCCATCAGGACAAGAAGAGTCTTTGCGTAATGCAGCTCAGCGCCTTGATGAACGCTTACAAGACATGTCTGCTAAAACCAAGATTACCAACGAAGTTCAACTGCTCACCTTTGTCGCTCTGAATGTCTGTCATGAGCTCGAAAGCCGTGATACAGTAGATGAGCAGCAAAAAAATGCGTTAAATGAGCAATTGGAAAAGCTCACGGCATCACTCAGTGATGCACTAAGTAAAGTAAAGCCAGGACAGCAATAGCCTTTACCGCCAAACAAGAATTTACCCTGGAGTGTTCGTGAGGGGATTAAGTCCCTGAGCCGATAAGCAATCCCTAAGGGTTAGTACTTGATAGCTATTGAGCAAGCTCGGCTTGAACCGAGAAGCCTACGGTTATCATTGCTGATCCGCCTTGAACCAGCTGGTTCAAGGGTCAAAATCTCCAACGGCACTCTGGGGTATCCTCCTCGGTACCCAGCAACCATGGGTACTCTTATGACTCTATCCCGACAAGATTTTAGAAAGCTGATCCGCAGCAAGCGCAATCAACTCAGTGATGTAACACAGCAAAAAGCAGGATTTGATTTAATTGCCCAATTTGCACAAATACCAGAAGCCTCTTCAGCTCAGCATATTGCCCTGTATCTGCCTGCTGACGGTGAAATCAATACCACACCACTGATTAACTGGTTAAGAGCGCAAAGAAAAGCGATTTATCTTCCCGTTATCCACCCATTTTCAGCCGGACATTTGTTGTTTCTGCGCTACGACGCTGAAACACCTATGGTACTTAATCGATATAAGATTCAGGAACCTAAGCTGGATCAAACTCAAGTCATTCCCGTTAATCAGCTCGATCTTATCTGTACTCCACTAGTCGCGTTTGATCACCATGGACATCGTCTCGGCATGGGTGGAGGGTACTACGACCGAACGTTAGAGCCTTGGTTCCATCATCAATCAGGGCCAAAACCCATAGGCCTCGCGCATGACTGCCAGCTGGTCGAACAACTGCCCATTGAATCCTGGGATGTGCCTTTACCCAAAATAGTGACACCAAAGCAGATCTGGGATTGGGAATAGCCTTAGATTGGTTATATAATCGCGCCGCAAACGTTAAATTCAAACCTCATTCAGGAGATGGGCATGACTCAAGATGAAATGAAGAAAGAAGCTGGTTGGGCAGCACTTAAGTATGTTGAAAAAGACAGCATTGTCGGTGTTGGCACAGGCTCTACGGTAAATCACTTCATCGATGCACTCGGTACAATAAAAGACGATATCAAAGGTGCGGTTTCTAGCTCAGAAGCATCAACTGAAAAACTGAAAGGTTTAGGCATTGAAGTCTTCGACTGTAATGAAGTATCGAATTTAGATGTCTACGTTGACGGTGCTGACGAAATCAACGCTGCACGCGACATGATCAAAGGTGGTGGCGCGGCGCTAACACGCGAGAAAATTGTAGCGGCTATTTCAGATAAGTTTGTGTGTATCGTAGATGGTACCAAAGCTGTTGACGTTCTGGGTGAGTTCCCGTTACCTGTAGAGGTCATCCCAATGGCGCGTTCTTACGTTGCTCGTGAAATGGTAAAACTTGGTGGCGACCCTGTGTACCGTGAAGGTGTGGTGACAGATAACGGCAACGTTATCCTTGATGTACATGGCATGCAGATCACCAATCCTAAAGAAATGGAAGATAAAATCAATGCAATCGCAGGTGTTGTGACGGTTGGCTTATTTGCCCACCGTGGTGCGGACGTGGTGATCACGGGTACACCTCAAGGGGCAAAAATCGAAGATTAATTCAAGCTAGTTTCGGTTATTTCATTACAAACGGCACCATTAGGTGCCGTTTTTGTCTTTTATCCTATAAAAATTATTCCTTATTCCGTAATTTTCTTACCCAAAGTGTATTTTTTTTGTTAACTTAGTGAGCAGAAGACGCACAAGGAAAACGTTTGCGCGAGTCTTTTTGCTAACAAAACGTTTGCTTTAATGACATTACACTACTTGTGCGCCAGTTAAGCCCCAAATTTCCATTTTAAGGACGAAGACAATGGCCAAAGTTTCACTGGAAAAAGACAAAATTAAGATCCTCCTGCTTGAAGGTCTTCACTCATCTTCGGTAGAAGTATTGCAGGCTGCTGGTTACTCCAATATTGAATATCACAAAGGCTCGTTGCCAGAAGAGGAATTACTAGAAGCTGTAAAGGATGTTCATTTTATCGGTATTCGCTCCCGTACTAACCTGTCTCAGGAAGTGATTAATGCTGCAGAAAAGTTAGTGGCGATTGGCTGCTTCTGTATTGGTACCAACCAAGTCGACCTTAATGCTGCTGCCGTTCGTGGTATTCCAGTGTTTAATGCTCCTTTCTCAAACACCCGCAGTGTGGCGGAGTTGGTGCTCGGTCAAACCTTGCTTTTGCTGCGCGGTATTCCGGAAAAAAACGCTCTGGCACATCGTGGGATCTGGAAAAAGAGCGCCGACAACTCCTATGAAGCACGAGGCAAACGATTAGGAATTATCGGCTATGGCCATATTGGAACACAGCTGGGTATTATCGCCGAAAACTTAGGAATGCGTGTTTACTTCTACGATATTGAGAACAAACTTTCACTTGGTAACGCAACTCAAGTAGATACTATGAGTGAGCTATTGAACAAATGTGATGTTATTTCTTTACACGTTCCAGAAACCGCAGGCACCAAAAACATGATGGGCGCTGAAGAGTTTTCTCGTATGAAACCTGGTTCGATTTTCATTAACGCTGCACGCGGTACTGTAGTTGATATTGAAGCGCTTTGTCATGCAATGGAGTCCGGTCACCTTGCTGGTGCTGCGATTGACGTGTTCCCAACCGAGCCTAAAACCAACTCAGACCCATTTGAATCGCCACTGCAAAAATTTGATAATGTTATCCTTACCCCACACGTGGGCGGCTCTACACAGGAAGCTCAGGAGAATATTGGTGTAGAAGTAGCGGGTAAACTGGCGAAATACTCTGACAATGGTTCAACACTTTCAAGTGTTAACTTTCCTGAAGTCTCTTTACCTGAGCATCGTGATTGTTCGCGTCTGTTGCACATTCATAAAAACCGCCCAGGTATCATGACTCAAATTAACACTATCTTCGCAGAAGAAGGCATCAACATCGCGGGTCAGTATCTGCAGACCAGCGCCGATATCGGTTATGTCGTCATTGATGTTGAAACCAGCCGCTCCGAAGAAGCACTCAAGAAACTCAAAGGTATTGAAGGCACACTACGCGCGCGTATCCTTCACTAAGTTAAACCTCGACGCTATCAAAGCCACTGCTATTGCAGTGGCTTTTTGTTAACTCACATTCTCCCCTCAAAAAGTATCGAGTCCTAATGTTCCCTTAGGAACAAAAGCAGTTCGTTGATGTGTTTCTGAACTATCACGCAACTGATCTATTACGGAATCCAAGTCGAAATTTTTCACACTAACCTTCTGTATTTTCGAAAATTTTAATATTTATGCAACATTTATCACAGAAATAACTGTCATTATTCATACAATGCCCAACGCTTTCGAACGAAATTAATTTTGCTCGTTCACTTTCCCTTTACTTACCATCGCACAATAACAATGAGGTCCCTATGTTTGGAATCTTCAAACCTAAGGCGCACATCGACCGCTTATCTTCCGATAAGCTCGACAGCACTTATTCCCGATTACGTTGGCAACTCTTTATCGGTATTTTTGTTGGCTATGCTGGCTATTACTTAGTTCGCAAGAACTTTAGCTTGGCAATGCCCTACCTAATTGAACAAGGCTTTAGCCGCGGAGATCTTGGCGTTGCTTTAGCAGCAGTTTCGATTGCTTACGGCTTATCAAAATTTTTAATGGGTAGCGTTTCTGACCGCTCAAACCCGCGTTATTTCCTCAGTGGCGGCTTGCTGATGTCGGCGTTGATCATGTTTTGCTTCGGATTCATGCCTTGGGCGACCGGTAGTATCACTGCCATGTTCATCCTGCTTTTCCTAAACGGTTGGTTTCAAGGGATGGGCTGGCCTGCCTGTGGTCGAACTATGGTGCACTGGTGGTCTCGTAAAGAACGTGGCGAAATCGTTTCGGTATGGAATGTCGCTCATAATGTTGGCGGTGGCCTAATTGGTCCTCTGTTTATCCTTGGCCTATGGGCATTCAATGACGACTGGCGTACCGCTTTTTACGTTCCTGCTTTCTTCGCCACGCTAGTTGCCATCTTTATCTGGATGACAGTTCGCGACACGCCACAATCCTGTGGTTTACCACCTATTGAAGAGTACAAAAACGACTACCCAGACGACTACGATAAATCACATGAAAAGGAAATGACGGCCAAAGAAATTTTCTTTAAGTACGTTTTTTCTAACAAACTACTCTGGTCAATCGCCATTGCGAACGCGTTTGTCTACCTCATTCGCTACGGTGTGCTTGACTGGGCGCCGGTTTACCTCAAAGAAGCAAAAGATTTCACGGTTGATAAATCTTCATGGGCTTACTTCCTTTACGAATGGGCGGGTATTCCTGGCACCTTATTGTGTGGTTGGATTTCCGACAAGCTATTCAAAGGTCGTCGCGCCCCAGCCGGTATCCTGTTTATGGCCTTAGTGACAGTTGCGGTCTTGGTTTACTGGTTCAACCCAGCCGGTAACCCTGCCGTAGACATGATGGCGCTGGTTGCCATCGGCTTCCTGATATACGGTCCTGTGATGTTGATCGGTTTGTATGCTCTTGAGCTCGCTCCGAAAAAAGCTGCAGGTACGGCTGCAGGTCTAACCGGACTATTTGGTTATCTTGGCGGTGCGGTTGCAGCTAACGCGATTCTGGGTTACACAGTGGATCACTTTGGCTGGGATGGTGGGTTTATCATTCTGTTCGCATCCTGTATCGCATCTATTATTTGTCTAATTTATGCATTTGTTGGCGAACGTGCTCACCATAAACAGAAAGAAGCCGAAAAGGCAGCACTCGCTTAATACTCATCAAAGAGGCAGCACGGCTGCCTTATTTTAATCAAGGAATGAAGAATGAAAACAACGTCAGTTTGCGCTACATTTCTGGCTCTTAGTCTATCTGCTGGAGCTTTGGCTAAGCCTCTAGTCATCGCTCACCGCGGCGCATCAGGCTATCTGCCAGAGCATACTCTAGAAGCTAAAGCTTTGGCTTACGCAATGAAACCGGATTACATCGAACAAGATGTTGTCATGACTAAGGACGATCAACTGGTTGTCCTCCATGATCATTACTTAGATCGAGTCACCGATGTAGCAGAGCGCTACCCTGATCGTGCTCGTGCTGATGGCCGCTATTATGCAATTGACTTTACGCTCGCAGAAATCAAAACCCTAAAAGTGACAGAAGGGTTCAATATTGATGACAATGGTAATAAAGTTGCGGGTTATCCGACCCGTTTTCCAATGTGGAAATCCGACTTCAGCGTCCCTACTCTCGCTGAAGAAATTGAGCTCATTCAAGGGCTCAACAAAACGCTTGGTTACGATATTGGTATTTACCCTGAAATCAAAGCTCCATGGTTCCACCGTCATGAAGGCAAAGATATCTCTTCCGCAGTGCTTAAGCTATTAAAGCAGTACGGCTATGACAGTCAGGATGACAAAGTCTACCTACAATGCTTTGACGCCAATGAGCTCAAACGCATCAACAATGAACTCATGCCTAGTATGGACATGGATCTCAAGTTAGTGCAGCTGATGGCTTACACTGACTGGAACGAAACCATGGTCTACAAAGGCAACACGGCAACCCCATATAGCTATGATTGGATGTTCGAATCAGGCGCAATGAAGGAAGTTGCCAAGTACGCCGAAGGCATTGGCCCTTGGAAACCAATGTTGGTCGATGATAAATCAACCAAAGACAACATTATTATCAAACCCTTGATGAAAGAGGCAAAAGCAGCAGGCCTAGATGTTCACCCATACACTTTCCGAGCCGATCCAGGGCGTATTCCGAGTTATACTGATAGCTTCGAGGGAATGATGGATATCTTCTACAATCAGGTCAAAGTAGATGGCCTGTTTACCGATTTCCCAGACAAAGCAGTTAACTTTCTCAACCAATAGTCCTTAAACAAAAAGCCTTAGTCCATGACTAAGGCTTTTTTTTCACAACTAATATCAAGTTAAGGCTTCAGTGAACGCTCACCGCGTGCAATCCCTACCACACCACTTCGCGCAACCTCAATGACATCAGTCACTTCTGAAATCGCTTGAATGAACGCATCCAGCTTTTCACTGGTACCCGCTAGTTGAACCGTGTATTGAGAAGCGGTGACATCAACAATCTGACCACGGAAGATATCCGCTGTGCGCTTGACTTCTGCGCGAGCAAAGCCACTGGCTTTCACTTTAACCATCATCAGCTCACGCTCAATATGATCAAGTTCGGTAACTTCCTGAACTTTCAATACATCAATCAGCTTATTGAGCTGTTTCTGGATCTGTTCAAGCTGCATGTCATCCGAGATCGTAGTGATGTTCATGCGCGACAGCGTTTCATCATCTGTCGGTGACACCGTTAACGACTCAATGTTGTAACCACGTTGTGAGAACAGACCTACCACTCGAGATAATGCACCCGGTTGGTTTTCCATTAGCAGTGAAATAATGTGTCTCATATTACGTTCTCTCCGTTTTGCTTAGCCACATCTTGTCCATACCTTCGCCTTTAATTTGCATTGGGTATACATGCTCAGTTTCATCAACATTGATATCCACAAACACTAAACGATCTTTCATTTCTAATGCTTGTTTTAAACCAGACTCAAGTTGGTCTGGCGTTTCAATGCGAATTCCCGCATGTCCGTATGCTTCTGCAATCGCAACAAAGTCCGGAACGGAGCTCATATATGAGTTAGAATGTCTTCCTTGGTAAACAATATCTTGCCACTGTTTAACCATGCCTAGGAAACGGTTGTTTAGGTTAATAATCTTAACTGGAATATCGTATTGCAACGCCGTCGACAGCTCCTGAATGTTCATCTGGATACTGCCATCACCAGTCACCACTACGACCTCTTCATCAGGCTTAGCAAATTTAACCCCTAGACCAGCTGGCAAACCGAAGCCCATCGTGCCTAGACCACCAGAATTAATCCAGCGACGTGGTTTATTAAACGGATAGTAGAGCGCTGCGAACATTTGGTGTTGACCCACATCAGAAGCAACGTACGCATCGCCATTTGTCAGCTTGTGCAGAACCTCAATAACCTGTTGAGGTTTAATACGCTCAGGCGTGGATTCATAAGACAGACATTCACGATCACGCCAAGTCTGGATATCATCCCACCAGCTTTGTAATGCTTCACCATTGTTGGTGGTGCCTTGCTCCTCTAAGAGCGACACCATACTCGCTAGAACTTTCTCTGCTGAGCCAACAATAGGCAAATCTGCTTTGACGTTTTTTGAGATAGACGACGGATCGATATCAATATGCATCACTTTGGCATTCGGACAATATTTTTCTAGGTTGTTGGTGGTTCGATCATCAAATCGCACACCGATACCAAAAATTAAGTCTGCGTTATGCATTGCCATATTGGCCTCATACACACCGTGCATCCCCAACATACCAAGCGAGTTTTTATGCGTACCAGGGAAGGCGCCTAACCCCATTAAAGTGCTGACAACAGGTAGATTTAACGCCTCTGATAACTTCAGAAGCTGCTCATCAGCTTCTGAAATCACAGCGCCGCCACCGACGTAAAGAACCGGCTTTTTCGCCTCTAGTAATGCCTTCAAAGCCTTTTTGATCTGACCTTTATGACCCGTTGTAGTTGGCTTGTATGAACGCATTGCAATACTGGTAGGATATTCGTATGGCAATTTGACCTGCGGATTCATCACGTCTTTCGGCAGATCAATAACAACCGGGCCAGGACGCCCTGTCGTCGAAATATAGAAAGCTTTCTTCATGATTTCAGGAATATCTTCTGCTTTCTTAACCAAGAAGCTGTGCTTAACAATAGGGCGCGAAACACCGACAATGTCACATTCTTGGAAAGCATCATTACCAATCAGGTTATTAGGTACGTTACCTGAAATCACGATCATAGGAATAGAGTCCATGTACGCGGTTGCAATACCTGTCACAGTATTGGTCGCGCCGGGACCAGAGCACACCAGAACCACGCCTGGCTTGCCAGTGGCACGGGTATAGCCATCTGCCATATGGGTAGCCGCTTGTTCATGACGAACTAAGACGTGCTTAATTTGATCTGTCTTAGCATGAAGCGCATCGTAGATATCCAAAACGGAACCGCCAGGGTACCCAAAAATTTGTTCTACACCTTCTTCGATCAGAGATTGAACAACCATCTCTGCACCGGACAACATTGCTGTCATATTATTCTCCTCACCAGTATACCAATTAATAAGGTCAACTAATTGGGCTGGTTTTACATAGTCTAGGGCTTATTCGTAGCCTAAATCGAAATACTTTCACTTTTTCGGCTATGTCTTGCTCTGTCGTAACAGAAAACAAGTTCACGCAACAAATGTAACGTTTTCTTATCAAAGGGTCTAATGAGACATAATTCTCATTTTAAGCAATATGCTATTTATCAAACTAATATAAGGAAAGAACACCAGATTAAACAAAAAAAACAGAAAATGAGATAAAAAAAAACAAAAAATTCAGAGTAAAATATTAGCTAATGTCAGATAAGAACGAAGCTTTACCCTCATCAGGTCATCTGTTTAGGTATAAAAAATCCCTCAACAGTCAAAGACAACCGATTGAGGGAATTTTAAACAATTTAAAATTTAACTTGTTAGAGATTTACTTTTTCATTGCCGTATCACTGTACATTTCTTCGATTTCGTCCTGATATTTGTCGTTAATCACCTTGCGACGCAATTTCTGTGTTGGTGTTAGTTCACCATCATCCATTGAGAAAGCCTTTGGTAACAATTTGAACTTCTTAACCTGCTCAAACTTCGCCAGCTCTTGCTGTAGGTCGTTGACTCGTTGTTCGAGCATTTCCACCACTTGATGATGCTTAATCAGTTCAACACGATCATGGTATTTTATGTTCAGCTCTTTCGCGTACTCTTCCAAACTGTCGTAGCACGGTACAATAAGCGCAGAAACAAACTTACGCGTATCGGCAATCACTGCAATCTGCTCAATAAAATGATCTTTGCCGATTGCTCCTTCGATCATCTGCGGCGCAATGTACTTACCACCTGATGTTTTCATAAGCTCTTTAATGCGTTCGGTAATGAACAAGTTGCCATTTTCGTCGATATGGCCCGCATCTCCGGTTTTGAGGAAACCATGCTCATCAAACGTTTTTGCCGTCTCTTCTGGCATCTTGTAGTAACCACGCATTACCATAGGTCCGCGGACTAGGATCTCATTGTTTTGGCCGATTTTTACTTGAGCACCAGGCATTGCCATACCAATTGAGTCTGGATTGAAACACTTGTCATCCCAACACGATACCGTCGCAGTGGTTTCTGTCATACCATAACCGAGCTTAACATTGATACCGATAGCGTGGAAAAAGCGGCCTATAGTTTCGTCTAGCTTGGCGCCACCACAAGGCATAAAGTTGATGTTCCCACCAAGAAGAGCACGTAATTTAGACAACACCAACCTATTCGCTAAATCATGAGATTTCTGTAATACAATAGAAGGCTTACGTCGCTCTTGATGACAAACCGCCATCTTAGCCCCCATGTTAACCGCCCAAGTAAACAAGACTTTGCGAATGAATGGGGCTTTAGCGACTTTTTCATGGATGGCAGAGAAGATCTTTTCGTAAAAGCGCGGAACCGCACACATCACTGTCGGGCGCACCTCACTCAAGGCATCACGTACTTGCATGGTATCTTGTAGATAACAATTGGTAGCACCTTTATACAGAACGTAGAAAGTCCATGCTCGTTCAAAAACATGAGAAAGAGGTAAAAAGCAAAGAGAAACGTCAGTTTGCGATAAGCTTAAACGCTGATCATGACCTTCAAGTTGAGCGCCGATATTGGCGTAATCGAGCATCACACCTTTCGGTTGACCTGTGGTACCTGAGGTATAGATCAAAGTGAGAAGATCATCTAAATTCGCTTGCTCTATGCGAGTATCGAGTTCTTGCTGTTGGGCTTTATCTACATTGGCAATGAGTCGCTGCCAACGGATGGCAAATCCGTGCTCCCCCACATCAATATCATCAGACATAGCAACAATAAGTTCTAGTTGTTCACATTGATTAAAAATAGACACGGCAGCATCAAATTGAGCCTGTTCACCAACAAACAGAACTCTCACATCTGCATCTTGTAAGATATACGCAGATTGAGCCGCTGTGTTCGTTGGGTAAATGGGTACAGTAACCGCGCGAATTTGAAGAGCAGCAAAGTCCGCCACTGTCCACTGCGGCATGTTGTTAGAGAAGATACCGATCTTATCTTGAATTCGGATCCCATGAGCCAACAAAGCAAGTGACAAAGCATCCACTTGCTGACCAAATTGCTTCCAGCTAATGCCATTCCACATATCACCCACTTTGTGTTTTAGAGCAATATGGTCACCGCTTTTGGCAATCTGTTCACGAATTCTTTTTACAATATGAAAATCTAAGTTGGCCATCTTTTCTACCTTTAGCTTACACCTGTAAGCTTTTTAGAGCGCACAAGTGTACATTTAAGGCCATAAAAGGCAACTGACGGGTATCAAACTTATCCATTAAATCGTAAAAAACCTTGAATGACGAATAGCCACTCAAGGTTTCATTCTTGCCATAAATAACTGTAAATTAGTCTAGGGCAACTACTTCACCGCAGATCATCATTAGCTGATCTCGTAACCAAATATGACCTTTGTCTTTTTCGCTTGATTCATGCCAGCTTAGGAAGCCACTGATCTTGCCATTTTCAAATGGGAAATCCAGTACTTGCAACTGTTCTTTGTTCGCTGCATTTTCTACCATCCAACGTGGTGCGATAGTCACAAGCTCAGATTGTCCAACCACGTAAAGCACGTTGCTCAAGCTTGTTCCTTCGTAATACGCCTGCACGTCTAGATCACGGTATGCTTGCTCAGAGAAACTGCGCTGACCATGAACACGAGATAGTTTCGCATGACGCTCACCTTTAAGAAGCTCAGCAGTTACGGCATCCTGAATACGTGGGTGAGATTTAGAAGCAACAACGACAAGCTCGTCTTGGAAGATTTCTGTACTTGAGAATCCTTGTTCGTCGAAACGTGCGTAATCAATCACGAAGTCGATTTCTTGATAGCGCATTCTCTCCGCTAATTGGCGGTCAAATTCAGCATCAAGATGAAGCTGTACATTTGGAGCCTGATCGTGAATTGTCGACATAATTCTAGGCGCAAAGCGCATATCACAAGGACTACAGATCGCCAGTTTAAACAAACGCGTTGATGTTTCAGGCGAGAAAATTGAGCTTGGTAGCTCATTACGGATAAGTTGCAGTGCTTGGCGAACTGGACCAAACAACAGGCGCGCACGCTGAGTCGGTTGAATACCACGCCCCTGACGCATAAATAGCTCGTCATTGAACATAACTTTCAAGCGTGCAACCGCATTACTTACTGCTGGTTGAGACATGCCCAAGTTATGAGCGGCACGGGTAATATTTTGTTCTTGCATTACTGCGTCAAAAACAGTGAGAAGGTTTAGATCTACTCCACGTAGAGTACTTTCCATTCGGTAGCTAGCAATCGCACTCATAGATTCTTTCTTATCAATCATCAGGGCAAGCCTCTTGTATTCGTCAATGTAAATGGTTCTTAAAATGAATATTGGTTGGGAATAGATAACCCAGATAGTGTTATATTTATCCGTCAGATATTTCCCGGCGGATTTCTACTATCAGCGAATCAATCAATGATTAGCAACAAGATTGATAATTAATCAGTATTTTTTACTTAAGCTATAAAATTAATATTATTAATCATTAAGTTATGTCATATATAAAAAATTATAAATCGCACATACTGTAAAGGATCAGCTAATCAATTAGGTTTAAGCATGGAGTTAAGATCGTGACGAGATGTATTGGTAGAAAAAATAATTTATGGGGCAGATACAAACACAGCATCAATAATTTGATGCTGTGTACCCGAGAAAAGTGGCAATAAGCTAAATATTGGTGACGTAACTTGGAAAGTCTACTTTATCCCACAAGGTTTGAGTTAACTCAGACTTGTTATCCCAGTCACCTTTTATCAGCCAGTCAGCAATCGCTTCAGCTACATCGGGATAAGTGACGCTTTCCGCTTGATCATCATCTAGCCAATGACGTACAACAGAAGCATCAAGCATGTCCATACAACTGGCTAGGCCTAGAACTTCTAAGGTTGCCACATTACTCATCTGCTCAAACTGCCCACTCAGGGGCTTGAGCAATAATTTTTTCCCTAGAGTCAGAGCTTCCGATGGGAGTTCAAAGCCACCATTGGCAATAACACCGTTACAGCGATTAAGGTGATATTGAAATTTCTGAAAACTCAATGGCAAATAGCATACATTGTCGACAATTTGCTCCTGCCTAATTTCCGGATGAAAGCAGACAAATCGCTGTTGTGAGAATCGCAGCAATAGCTCCGCGATATCATCTATGCTCTCAAATGGCAAATACACGAGCACAAAGTCTTCACCTTCGACTTGTTCATTATGTGTATGAACAATAGGAGGAAGAATGGGTTGATCGAAGTGGTACCAATGCAAACCGATATGGTGCAAAGCAGGAGCAAAGTACTTAATGATTTTTTTGTCTAGCCAACTCGCTCCTTTGAGAGGCACAGAGTATCGGAATGCATTCTGATGGCTGATACTGATGGAAACCTTGCCTTGCATTTTCGATGCCCATGCTGAAACGGGCTCAAAATCATTCAAAACGATATCAAAATTACTTAAATCAAGCTGCCTCACCTCTTTACAGAAAGTGAGCAAGTTATTACGCAGGCATGTTTTATGGTAATTGACCTGGCCACTCTCAGTCACAAATGTCAAACCACGTCGTGTGTGATAATCACCAAACGCTTCCATTGAAAAGTATTTATCGACTGCACGACCAGAAAAAAGAAACTCAACGTCAATGCCCCGACGTTTGAGTGCGTAACTCATTGCTCTAGCTCGAGCGATATGACCATTTCCTGTACCTTGAACCCCATACAGAACTCTCATGCTTTACACTCCCATGATCACAGATAGTCCAATTTGGGCGCAACCAATACCCAATAGTGCACCGAGTACCACATCTGTTAGAAAGTGGACACCCAGTAAAATACGAGAAGCTGCAATCAAAGCCGCCCACAAAAAGACAAACATTTCTAGGTCGATGTAAAAGTGACTGATCAGCGTAGCCATTAAAAAAGCGGCGGCTGTATGCCCTGAAGGCAAGCTGTAACGATCTGAAGGTGTAATGAAGGACGTCACCAGCTCAGATAGCTCTTCTGGTCGACGACGTTTAAAGAGGTTTTTAGCTGTCCAGTAGATAGGTAGCTCCACAGCAAAGGCAAGCAAACCGGCCAGTAAAAAGAGCCTACCGATTTCGCCACCAAACCACCAAGCGACAAGGCCTATCAAAGCATACAAATGCCCATCCCCCGTGTGAGAGACGGCTTTGCTCCATCGAGAGAGTGGATATGAGAATTTATGTTGTAGACAAAACAGTGAGAATGCCAAATCAAACTTGGCGATTGGTTCGATTGAACGCATTACCGACTCCTTGCAACGACGGTTCTACGTTCAAATTAAGAGAAGTAAGTGACAAATCAGTGAAGCTTTCAGGTTGATTCAGTTACATCGTCAACATCAACGCCAGCTTGGCACACGCAATGCCCAAACCCGCCCCTATCACGATATCAGTGAAGAAGTGTACGCCCAGAAAAATACGTGAGGTGCTCACTGCTGCCGCCCAGCCGTACGCTGCAATCGCATATTGAGGGTAAAAGCTCGCAATTAATGTAGCCATCAAAAATCCAGCCGCAGTATGACCGGATGGCAAGCTATACTGATCCGCGGGTTGGATAAATGAGGTGAGTGATTCGGAACGATCATAGGGACGACGGCGCCGAAAACCATTCTTCAAAACCCAGTAAATGGGTAATTCGATGATAAATGCCAGAATGCCGACTTTAAGAAAAGCGGCACCTGCGGTCGTATCCAGCGCCCAAGCGATCAGGCCAATCAGCAAATACAGATGCCCATCTCCAGTATGAGAAATCAGGCGACTCAGCTTAGCCAGCGGCAGATTAAAGCGATGACCTAAGCAAAATGAGGACAATGCCAAGTCAAATTTGATGATGGGTTCAACGGCACGCACGGTACTTTTCTCCTGTGATCACATGAGAAGTCACATCATAGGTATAGCGAGATGAACCAGAGATTAATCATCTCGTTCATCTTGCCATTCACTGCTCGAATAGCAGGACAATATCTTCTGTATGCCTAATATGGTTTATCGCCATAAATTAGTTCATTTGACTATTGATGAATAAAAAAACAACTTTAGGGTTGACGTACTCAGTGGAGTGCGGTACTAATTTATTAACTTAATTCTGTGGTTTATTTAACGCCCTAATAGGAACCGTTAACAATGATAAAGCGTTTTTCTATCCTGCTGAGCCTCCTCCTTATCGTGACACGATCGCGCGGGTAGGCTGTGGAAGAAAAATAACCACAACGAGATATCAGAAACCCGCACACAGATGCGGGTTTTTTTATACCTAAAATACCGGAAGAAAACGATTAACAGTGTGGTAAACACACAAGTCAGGAAGGAAGCAAACATGAACGATCAAGTCATTATTTTCGACACCACATTGCGTGATGGCGAACAAGCGTTGTCAGCAAGCTTGACAGTTAAAGAGAAACTGCAGATTGCCTATGCGCTAGAAAGGCTAGGTGTTGATGTAATTGAAGCGGGATTTCCTGTCTCATCTCCTGGTGACTTCGAATCCGTGCAGACCATCGCCAAACACGTAAAAGACAGCCGAGTCTGTGCGCTAGCACGTGCCGTTGCGAAAGACATTGACGCTGCAGGCGAAGCGTTAAAAGTCGCTGATCAATTCCGTATTCATACCTTCATTTCTACTTCCACCGTCCACGTCCAAGACAAACTACGCCGCAGTTATGATGACGTTGTCGAGATGGCAGTCAAAGCGGTAAAACACGCCCGTCGCTACACTGATGATGTCGAATTTTCCTGTGAAGATGCTGGACGTACCCCAATTGACAATTTATGCCGCATGGTTGAGGCCGCTATCAACGCTGGTGCTAACACGATAAACATTCCTGATACCGTTGGTTACACAGTGCCAAACGAGTTTGGCGGAATTATCCAAACTCTGTTTGATCGTGTTCCAAATATTGATAAAGCCATTATTTCTGTTCACTGTCACGATGACTTAGGTATGTCAGTCGCTAACTCAATTGCAGCTGTTCAAGCAGGCGCACGACAAATTGAGGGTACGATCAATGGTATTGGTGAACGAGCGGGGAACTGCTCCTTAGAAGAAATCGCGATGATTATCAAGACTCGTCAGGAATTCTTGGGTGTTCACACTGGTCTTAAGCATGATGAGATTCATCGCACCAGTAAATTGGTCAGTCAGTTATGTAACATGCCAATCCAAAGCAACAAGGCTATTGTTGGTGCCAACGCATTCAGTCACTCTTCAGGCATCCACCAAGATGGCATGCTAAAGAACAAAAACACTTACGAAATCATGACCCCAGAGTCAATCGGCCTGAAAAATCAAGCATTGAACTTAACCAGCCGCAGTGGACGTGCTGCAGTGAAAAGCCACATGGATAGCATGGGCTACAAAGAAGACGAGTACAACTTGGATGCGCTATACGAAGACTTCTTGAAACTGGCTGACCGTAAAGGCCAAGTCTTTGACTACGATTTAGAAGCGCTAATGCACTTTTCTAACTTGCGTGAAGAAGACGATTTTTACAAATTGAACTACCTAAGCGTTCAGTCAGGTAGCGTCATGGCAACCACAAGTATTAAACTGCAATGTGGTGATAAAGAGACGTCTGAAGCTGCGGTAGGTAACGGCCCTGTTGACGCGCTTTACCAGTGTATCTATCGCATCACCGGATATGATATCGTGCTAGACAAGTTTGATTTAACCGCGAAAGGCGAAGGTGAAGACGGGCTTGGTCAGGCTGATATTATCGCCAACTACAAAGGTCGTAAATACCACGGTACTGGTGTATCAACAGACATCGTAGAAGCTTCTGGTCAAGCACTACTGCACGTAATCAACAGCATTCACCGTGCAGATAAGATTGCCGAAATCAAACAGCAAAAAATCGCAACAGTATAAATAGACTCTAGGGATGCGAGTCATCTCTGGAACAAAAGATATAAAAATTAAAGGATTACCATGACAGACAAATCTTACAATATTGCCGTTCTACCAGGAGACGGTATTGGCCCAGAAGTAATGCAGCAAGCACACAAAGTGCTAGACGCCATCGAAAAGAAACACGGTATTGCTTTCTCTCGCAACCAACACGATGTGGGTGGTATTGCCATCGACAATCATGGTTGCCCACTACCAGACAGCACAGTAAAAGCCTGTGAAGAAGCAGATGCAGTACTATTCGGCTCAGTCGGCGGCCCTAAGTGGGAACATTTACCGCCAAATGATCAGCCTGAACGTGGTGCTCTTTTACCTCTGCGTAAGCACTTTCAGTTGTTCTGTAACTTGCGTCCAGCCCAAATTCACAAAGGCCTAGAAGCTTTCTCACCTCTACGTGCAGATATTTCTGGCAATGGCTTTGATATCGTCGTGGTACGTGAATTGACAGGTGGTATCTACTTCGGCCAACCAAAAGGCCGTGAAGGCGAAGGAGCGAATGAAAAAGCATTTGATACCGAGATTTATCACCGTTTTGAAATTGAGCGCATCGCTAAAATAGCATTCGAATCAGCGCGCTTACGTCGCAAAAAAGTGTGCTCTATCGATAAAGCGAACGTTCTACAGAGCTCTATCCTGTGGCGTGAAGTGGTCGAAGAAGTGGCGAAAAGCTATCCAGATGTCGAGCTGTCACACATGTACATCGATAACGCGACCATGCAGCTAATCAAAGATCCTGCGCAGTTTGACGTCATGCTGTGTTCAAACATCTTCGGCGACATCATCTCTGACGAATGTGCAATGATCACTGGTTCTATGGGTATGTTACCTTCTGCCAGCTTGAACGAAAGCCAATTTGGCTTGTATGAGCCAGCAGGTGGCAGTGCACCAGACATCGCAGGTAAAAACATCGCAAACCCTGTTGCACAGATTCTTTCTGCTGCACTAATGCTGCGTTACAGCCTAGGTGAAGAAGCTGCTGCACAAGATATTGAAGCAGCAGTATCTAAAGCACTGTCTGCTGGAGAGCTGACCGCCGATCTAGCAGGTGACAATCCTGCCCTTTCGACATCAGAAATGGGCGATAAAATCGCTGAGTACATTTTAAATTCATAATAATTATTCGCACCTGATAAGCCGTTGTCAGGTGCTATACACGGGATAGTAATAATGGGCAAAACACTGTATGAGAAAGTCTACGATGCACACGTTGCCGTAGCCGCCGAGGGTGAGAACCCAATTTTGTATATCGATCGCCACTTGGTACACGAAGTGACTTCACCCCAGGCCTTCGATGGCCTGCGTGAAAAAGGTCGTCAAGTGCGTCAGGTCAGCAAGACCTTTGCCACCATGGACCACAACGTTTCCACCACTACTAAAGACATCAATGCATCTGGTGAGATGGCACGTATTCAGATGGAAACGCTGTCAAAGAACTGTGAAGAGTTTGGTGTCACTCTTTACGACATTAACCACAAATACCAAGGTATCGTGCATGTAATGGGCCCAGAGCTGGGTATTACCTTACCTGGCATGACGATCGTTTGTGGTGACTCTCACACAGCCACTCACGGTGCATTTGGTTCATTAGCTTTTGGCATCGGTACTTCTGAAGTTGAGCACGTTTTAGCGACTCAAACGCTAAAGCAGGCACGAGCCAAAACGATGAAGATTGAGGTAAAAGGTAAGGTGAACCCTGGCATCACAGCGAAAGATATCGTTTTAGCCATCATTGGTGAGACAACAGCAGCTGGCGGTACGGGCTATGTAGTTGAGTTCTGTGGTGAAGCAATTACTGATCTAACGATGGAAGGTCGTATGACAGTGTGTAATATGGCTATTGAGCTTGGTGCCAAGGCGGGTCTAATCGCGCCTGATGAAACCACGTTCGAATACATCAAAGGCCGCAAATTCGCACCTCAAGGCGATGATTTGGAAGCGGCTATTGAGTACTGGTCTTCACTCAAAACTGATGAAGATGCAGAGTTTGATGCAGTCGTCACTCTAAATGCAGCGGAAATCAAACCTCAGGTGACTTGGGGTACAAACCCTGGTCAGGTAATCGCCGTTGATCAACCTATCCCAGCACCAGAAAGCTTTGCAGATCCTGTCGAGAAAGCATCAGCAGAAAAAGCATTGGCGTATATGGGGCTAGAAGCTGGCAAAGCACTATCAGATTACAAAGTCGATAAGGTATTTGTTGGTTCTTGTACTAACTCTCGTATCGAAGACATGCGCGCCGCTGCACAGGTAGCAAAAGGCCGTAAAGTTGCAGATAACGTGCAAGCTCTTATCGTACCGGGCTCTGAGCAAGTCAAAGCGCAAGCAGAAGCAGAAGGCTTAGACATCATCTTTAAAGAAGCGGGCTTTGAATGGCGCCTTCCTGGCTGTTCAATGTGCTTGGCGATGAACAACGATCGCTTAGGTCCACACGAACGTTGCGCATCAACTTCAAACCGTAACTTTGAAGGCCGCCAAGGTCGTGATGGCCGTACCCATTTAGTAAGTCCTGCGATGGCAGCAGCGGCAGCAATTGCTGGTCACTTTGTAGATATTCGTGAGTTGGACTAAGGAGAGAACAGATGTCAGGTTTTAAACAACACACAGGCTTAGTCGTTCCTCTAGATGCCGCGAACGTCGATACCGATGCCATTATCCCTAAACAATTCCTACAAAAAGTTTCTCGCTTGGGTTTTGGTAAACACCTATTCCATGATTGGCGCTTCCTAGATGATGCAGGTGAGCAGCCAAACCCAGAGTTTGTAATGAATGCACCTCGTTATCAAGGTGCCTCTATCCTACTCGCTCGCGAAAACTTTGGCTGTGGTTCCTCACGTGAACACGCTCCGTGGGCACTGGCAGACTATGGCATCAAGGCGATGATCGCGCCAAGCTTTGCCGATATTTTCTATGGCAACTCAATCAACAACCAAATGGTACCGGTTCGTCTCACAGAGCAAGAAGTCGATGAAATCTTCCAATTTGTAGAGGCAAATGAAGGGGCACAGGTTGAGGTCGACTTAGAAGCCAACCGAGTTCGCGCAAACGGTAAAGAGTACTCTTTTGAAATTGACGAGTTCCGTCGTCACTGCTTGCTAAATGGCTTGGACAACATCGGTTTGACACTACAGCACGAAGATAGAATTGCCGATTACGAAAGTAAGATTCCCTCATTTCTCAAGTAATTAAAACCGATATAAAAAGGTTGGCTCATGCCAGCCTTTTTATTTCTTTGAAAGTTATCATTCGTAGGCTCGGTCTAAAATCTTAATGTTGTTATGAATAGGACTGACCATGAGACTCTTTCTTGCTTTTATCGCCGCGTTAATATCTTTCCACGCTTACTCTGCTCCCAAATCTGAACTTTGGCCCTACTGGAATACCAGTAATGAATCTAATACCACCAAAGTTGACCATCAGCCTTGGCAACAAATACTCGATAAATATCTCATCACGGAAAGCGAATACACCCTTTTTAAATACTCATCAGTCAGTGTCCAAGATAAACAACAACTCAATGACTACATAGATCAACTGAGTCATATCAATCCACTTCAGTTAAGCAAGGCTGAGCAGTACCCTTACTGGGTAAATTTATATAACGCGATTACTGTCGATTTGATTTTAGGCGCTTACCCAATCAAATCGATCACAAAATTAGGTGGGTTATTCAGTTTTGGTCCTTGGGGAGATGAAGTGGTTTCCATCAATGGAAAAGAGCTCACGCTGAATGATATTGAACATCGAATTTTACGCCCGATATGGAATGATCCAAGAACCCATTATGCGGTCAACTGTGCTAGCTTAGGCTGTCCAAACCTGCAATCTCAGGCGTTTACTGCTGAAAATACAGAAGCCTTACTTGAGCAAGCAGCGACCACCTTCATAAACAGTGAAAAAGGCGTGTTCATCAAAAGTGGTAATACTCAACTATCTTCCATTTATGATTGGTTTGCTGATGACTTTGGTAATAGCCAACAGTTAATCCAGCATCTGGCAAAATACCGCCCAGAGTTATCGGATTTAAGTGGTAAGTTTAGTTATGAATACGATTGGGATTTGAATGAGAAGGAATAGCGGAAGAGGATAAGGGATTCGGGATGCGGGATGCGGGATACGGGATGCGGGAACGGGCTTCGCCCTACGGAAAACTGGAAAACTGGAAAACTGGAAAACTGGAAAACTGGAAAACTGGAAAGTTTTTGAGGGTTGGCATATCGTGTCAAACCTTCTTGTTTTCAATACATAACGTTGTCATCCCCGAGAGCGAGGCACGAGCGAGTTGGGGATCTCTTACAGCAAGCCGAAGAATTTATGAGATTCCCTATCCCTTCCTTCGTCAGTCTATGGAATGACAGTTTACCTCTCAAAGGACGCTGTCTACCTTAGACTTTCAACACGTAGCATTCCAGCAGAGCGAAGCCCGCTCCCGTTTTCTCGAAACGAAGTGTTCCATAGGACGAAGTCCGTTCCAACTCTCCAATACGCAGATACGAAAAGACCTCAGCATTTCTGCTGAGGTCTGGAATAAGTGGCGGAGCGGACGGGACTCGAACCCGCGACCCCCGGCGTGACAGGCCGGTATTCTAACCAACTGAACTACCGCTCCGCACTGGTTAGACTCTTGAGTCTAAGTTTTTTGCCTTTAGATTTTTCTAAAATCTAAAAACAGAAAGGGAACCTGGCAATGTCCTACTCTCACATGGGGAAGCCCCACACTACCATCGGCGCTACTTCGTTTCACTTCTGAGTTCGGCATGGAATCAGGTGGGTCCAAAGCGCTATGGTTGCCAAGCAAAATTTTTGCTGGTGCTGATACCCAGACTCGAACTGGGGACCTCATCCTTACCAAGGATGCGCTCTACCACCTGAGCTATATCAGCATAATTTTGCTCAAGATATTTATCTTAAACAAGG
>NZ_JAPPTP010000011.1:0-149681 GCF_027587155.1 Vibrio sp. T11.5 | reverse complement strand
TTTTTATCGCTACTTTAGAGTTAAAACCCAATAAATGAATTTAGTACGTAGTAATTAAAATATTAATATATAAATTAGTAGTATGAAATTAAATAAAATAATCATTGCCATCTTTGTATTGTTTACATCTTATACCCATGCTGTTGAGCTTGAAGTCGTCCTTAAAGATGTCAGCAATGATCACTATCATTTCTATGTAAAACTGGTTGAAGACTCTCATCAACCAACTGGTGTAATGCCCCCCCAAGCAGAGTCATCCATTTCAGCTGCAACTAACAGCGAAAAGATTCGTTATTTAAGTGTTTGGAAGGAAAGTCCTCACTGGAAGGTGGCGCTCTTTGATAGCGAAAACATCCACCTATATAAAGATTACATCAGGCTATCTAGCAACAATAAGCTTGACCAGAGCGCTGTACATTACTCAGAGCAAGGTACGTCTCTCACAATTGAGCTAGGTTCCTACCAATTTAAGATTCGAGATTATCTAACTGAACCTGTCGTGACACAGACACTAAAAGAAGTGAAGTCCGATCTTATCCACAATGCTTTCAGTTACCCTTACGCCTCTTATTCAAAGCTCAGTGCTGTCACGGAGCTGGACTCCTACGTAACAAAGCATGGCACAGCCGGTTTATCTATGCCGATCTTCCACAATAATGGCACGGCTCACCTATCCTTTATCGAAAATCGTTATACCCTCGAAGGGTTAGATAAACTTAAGTCTGATAAACAGGTGTCAATAAAGACAACCGACGATTTAACGACTATCGATGTCGATCATGGTCAGTCGATCACAACTTATTTTCTAAAAAGTCAGCTTTGGGTTGATCACAACTCAGGAGTGCTCAAAGCTGATGGCTCAGGATGGAGTAAGCCCCCCTTTAACGAATATTACCTTTCTTCCATTGGCCAATGTGTGAAGTTAAAAACTTCCTCTGAACCATCTTGTTATCCGATCGTGAGCCTCAACTATGGGCGTCAAGCTAGCCTAGATTCTTTGCCACACCTAGTCGGTTGGAAAGATCAATATCGTTCTGTTCAGCATCAGTTCAATGATATCGGCAGTAAATCAGTAATAACAGACAGTGAGGTTTCAAACGGCGCTAGCGTTATTTCTGAGCGATTCACTTACAGCGATGAGTCGAGCCGTTCCGGTCAACCTCCTCTGATGACAGAGAAGGAAACCATTAACTCAGTAAACAATATCCGAGAGGTGACGCGTTACTTGATCAAGGACGGTTTCGTGGGCTTAGTAAGCAGAATCACTCGCTTTGGTACCATCAATGGCACAGAATCCCCCCTTTCTGAGACCAAAATAGATTGGAACCCCTCTGCAAGTGGTGATGTTCAAAAAACTAAAGTCGTAGACTCAGTTTCTGGTGTCGATGGTTCTGTGCATGAACAAACCGTCACCAATTATAGTTATGACGCAAAAGGTCGTATCGAAAAGCGTCTCCAGACTACTGAAAACTTCAAGCTTGGAAAGATTGAAGAACAGGTCGTGTATGAATACAGCAAAAATAAAATCAAAGGGAAAAAAGAGCATCTGTCTATTGCCAGCCCAGCTTATGAAAGTGGGCAAAGTGCACTGCAGGTCAAAGATGTTGAATATAAATACAAAAAAAACAAACTGACCCAAAAAACGGTTCGACAGGGCAGCAGTCAGACGCAAGATATCGTCGAAATGGACAGCCACGATCGACTAACCTCTAGAGTGAGGAAAATGAATAACCATTTCATACTCAGAGAGAAGCTTGTTTATCAGGGCGAGCGATTGGTGAAACATATTGGAAAAGATGCATCAAAGGACTACCAATACCTGAACACTGATTGGGGAAGTATCGTAACTACTGCTGTGAACGGTACACCACTTGGCGAGACACATTATGATCCGAATAACCGCGCAATTGCTGTAGTCATTAGCGGTAAAACTGAAGATCTGCAATTTTACTCAATAGATAAGGTGCCTGCGGAACTAAAAAACTGGCAGCAAGCTTGCCCCGCAGATACCACGCAAGTCAGTTACAACCCTTTGCAAAAATCGCTGACATGCATCACCACTCGCGGTGAGTACCAAATAAGAATGGGCTTGGATGGGCGACTCAACATCACCCATGATGAACAAAACCAAAGCGCTTCTCCTCACTCATTGTTAAACCGCTTAGATCGACACATTCGTGATTATGAAGCTAACAAGCAGTCAGAAGAACGCTTAAACATTGATTTGCAACTGAAGAAAACCTATGCAAACTGGGGCAATACCCATAATCGTTACTACGATATTACTGGGCTATTGTATCGAATGGATGATGACCAAGGTAATACTGTTCGCTTCACTTATAATATTCAGGGTCAGCAAACGTCGATTGAAATCAATGGTAAACCTGAAACTAAGATCACCTTCACGTATGATGGCCTAGGTAAACGGACGGACAGCGCTACTGGATCTACTGGCGTGGCAAGCAGCTCGGTCGCTAGTACAGCTGCTACACCAGTGGCAAACAACGTTTCGTTGGATAAGCAGAGGCTTAAACAACTGAAAAAGAAATTTAAGCATGCGGTCGATTTTGGTGTAAAAGGAAATTGCAACAGTAAGAATCTCAAGCAATTTGATCAAGCAATTCGCGATCACATTATCGCACCAGGAACGCAAGAGATAGACGGCAGCTATCGAGGTGAAAAGGTCCAACTACACACTGACCCAGCTACCGGTCTGACCGTCATTCTTGAGCCAGACGGTAAGTTTCTCAGCGGCTGGAAACTAAACCCAAAACAACTAGAGTGTGTTTTAAATACAGGTAAACTATGAGTTCAATAGAGTGTTCTAAAAGCTACACATTGTTGATGTCTCGGTTCCTATCAGGTCAACTTACGGGAGCTCAATTTGAGGAACGATACCTAGAGATGTTCAAGAATGAATCGAGACCAATGCCCGAGAATGTCTACCAAGTCCTCAATAGCTTGTTCTATTGTGTCGATGCTTACTGTAGTGATCCGGACTTACGTGATGATGACGATTTGGACGATTCACTTCTCTTAGCTCGTACTCAGGATGCATATGACCTACTGACTCAACATGATAAGTAGCGGTTTAGACACCGTATCCGATAGCTCAAGTGTATTGAGCTATCGGCCAATGATGTTGATTTAAGATAAGCCCGCTAGCGGGCTTTTTTGATGCTTTAGGACTAAGACAACAGAGGCAGGCAATTTTACGTCTATTTTCAGCTAAGGAGCCAAAGCCTGCCGCATAACAAAGCTCATCAGTGTTTGCCTTAACAAGGCTCGTGTGCTGTCGCTGACCAGCTAGCATGACGATAGTCAGCCAAGTATTTGATATCAGGGCAATCTTGATGATTAAAACGCGTGCACTGTTTTGTACGCACACATCGCTCGCGCCTTGTCACTTCCCTCAGCTTCATTTTGATCAAAACAACGGCGATATGACGCAACGTATTGGTTGAATGTTTCCATTGCATTGGGTTTAGGTTGATTTACCAGCTTTTCAATAAATTGACGCGACCCGACTTCGAAATGCTGAGTGTCTATCGGCGTATTCCAGTCCCCGCCCCAGATAAGGAACCCGTGGTATGCGAAAAGCTCTGTGACGTCTTCAGCCATGCCTTGACGTTCGATCTCACTTCGAGCTCGAAAACGAGTTCGGTTAATGTAGTTATCTACTGATTGAATCGGTTTAACTGTGATTTTTCCATCTGAGCCAAATTCTAGAAACGGGTTTTGTACCGGGTTGATATCAATGGCAACACCATAAGCATGTTTCGACCAACTAGACCCGCCAGTGATGGAGCGAGCATTGAAAGCACTGCTATTGTTCGCGGCCATAGAAGCAGTATCATCGCCTCGAAATTCACGCATTAAGCGCGCAGAATGAAGCGGAAACTGACGTTTATGTAGCTCGGTGAAAATCCGCTCTACGGAAGGGGCAACAACATCTAACACTATCACACTGCCCTGCTGAGTTTGCCCATCAAAGTTAGTAAAGTCGAAATCAACTTTAGAAAGTCGATCACAGCCTAATGGAGCGCCCTCATTCAACACCCCCTGACTTTTCATCATACTACATTGCCATTCTGAAATAGGGGCGATTTTAGCGTAACCCGTTGAACTCAATAAGGCAGTGATCAGGCCCACCCAGTATCTTTTCATTTCGCTTTTATCAACGTATTTTCAACCCAAAGTGGTCTTATTCTAACCAATGATCTGATTAGACGTGATATTTAAAACAGCGGGTTGAGTCAAATTGTGACGCTGACGGCGAAAGGTGTTTTGTTCTAATAGGTAATAGAGGTAACACAGACAATCAATCAAAAAACAGAGAGGGACACTCAATAGATAAATTCAATCGCTTTCTATTGAGTGTGCATAACATGACTTTACTCAGCCTTCGTTGCCTTTAAAGCTATTCACCGCAGAGGCAACACTTTCTGCGCCAGTGTAGATTTCATCCATGGTTTCTGACACAGTTTGAATCTTTCCGCTCGTTTCCTGAGCCACAGAATTAACGTCGTTCATTGCTTGAGTGACTTCTTTGGTCAAAGACATGTTTTTATTAACCACTTGGGTAATTTCTTCTGTCGATTCAGACGTTCTTGACGCCAATTTTCGCACTTCATCAGCGACAACAGCAAAGCCCCGTCCCTGATCACCAGCCCGCGCAGCCTCAATCGCGGCATTCAGTGCGAGCAAATTGGTTTGCTCCGCAATACTACCAATGGTTTTGACAATTTCAGATACATCATCAGACAGCGAAGCTAGTTCATCGATCTGACTGATCGATGCCGTGAGGTTATCCATCATTTTTTGTGAAATACCTACGGTTTCTTGAAGTACCTGATTGCCGTTCTGCGCAACTTGAGAGGTTTGCAACGCCGTTGAGTGAGCAATGTTTGCCGCTTCTGCAATCGCCATTTCACGAGTAACGTCATCGGTAATATCGGAAGCGAATTTAACAATTTTATACACCTCTCCCTTTTCATTGCGAACGGGGCTATATGAAGCTTGGATCCACAATTCTTCTCCATAACTTGTCTTGCGTAGAAAACGACCAGAAAAAGCCCGACCTTGCGCCAGTTCACGCCAGAAATTAGGGTTTTCATGATAAAACTCATCAAAGCAGAACATGCGATGGTGCTGCCCTTGGACCTGCTCTATTGAGTAGCTAAGAGCAGTTAAGAAGTTTTTATTTGCATCGATGATCGTGCCGTCAGGCTGAAACTCAATCACCGCGAAATTTTGATGCAGTGCCGCGATAAGGTCTTTATCAGCTCGTGCTTGTTTGACTTTCTCTGTCACATCACTGGCTATTTTTATTACACTGGTTACTGCTCCAGTATCATCAAACACTGGGAAATAGGTCGCCTCTATGATGACTAAATCTCCAGACTTACTGTAACGTTCGAAAGTACCTGATTTCACTTCACCCCGTCCCAGAGATTGCCAGAAATGCGAGTATTCAGAACTTTGTGTGTAGCTTTTATCACAAAAAATACGGTGATGCTTCCCAACTAGCTCTTCCAGTTGATACCCCATCGCTTCTAGAAACAATGGACTTGCTGTTTTGATGTTCCCTTGAGGATCAAATTCAATCGTGACCAAAGCCTTATTCATGGAGGCAACTATTAGATGGTAATTCTGCTGTCGAACACGCTCTTGTTCCGCTTCTTCGGTCTTTTTTTCAAATGGCCACATATCTCGATATACTCCCCATGTTTCGCATTGTTCAAGTATAGTACCGGTTTAAATTATAGACATATCAATAGTGGAGTAGCAGTCTGCCTACAGCTTTATCGGACTTAAAGCGCAGTTTTTCCTGAAAGTAGAGTGAGAACATTGACTTAAATATGCAACAAAGAAAATATCAATTAGATTGATATAAATCTAGTAGGTCGATACGTAAGGTGTGCATCAATGATGATTTCTTTATTCAGGATTTTATGTGTTCTTAGTCTGTCTTTGTCTTCATTTTATATACTTGCTAATGAACGTTTTCCCTTAGCTCCACCGGACACGAGTAGCCCGCAAGCAACCTATCTCAGCTTCATCCACTTGGTCGAACAAGCCAACCAAACCTTGTTAGAGCTGCCTTCCTTACCAGCAGCAGAGAAAGAAGCGGCAAAACAATCGGTGTATGCTCTCTTCGATAAAGCAATGCAATGTTTTGATCTCTCTGAAGTACCCAAATCGAGCCAGCAACGAGTCGCATTAGAGTCCGTTATGCTGATGAAAGAGATCCTCGATCGCCTCCCAGAGTTTGAAGCTACATCGATTCCCGATCAAAAAAATATCGCCTATTGGCGGCTGCCTCACACTCAATTGATGATCGAAAAACAAAGCGATGGTCAATACTTATTCTCAGCTCAAACCATCGATAAACTCTATTCCAACTATCAGCTTGTCAAACATTTGCCTAACCGCAACGGCGCAGTGGATGACTTTTATCAGTTTTACTCTCTGAGTGCAGGGAAACTGATTCCACCAGCTTGGTTTGGTTATATTGAAGCCCTCCCAAATGCGTTCATGACAGAGCTTTCTGATCAAGCAGTATGGCAGTGGATCGCATTAGCGATAGTCAGCTTAGTGTTATTTGCTTACGGTTACGCTGTTTATCGCTATCTTGGTAGGACTATATTTACCCCTGTAATAATGGCGATGGGAATTGGCGTTTTCTTATATTTGATCAGCCACGAAATCAATATGACGGGCAAGTTAATGTCGACTTTAAACGTCTCTGGTGAGCTATTGATCTGGCTTTTAGTGACTCAGTCAGCTTACCTAGTTGGCTACAGAGCTTGCACAATTTTACCCAATCGAAGCGAGAATGCCTCCGAGTTACGCCAAAGCGTGACACAAATTGTAGGGACTCTGGTCGGCTCTGCTTTAGCCGTGTCGATCTTTGGCTATGGCTTAAGCCGTATCGGCGTTCCAGTCTACGGTATCGTCACTGGATTAAGCCTCGGTGGTATGGCTATCGCACTTGCGATTAGACCGACGATGGAAAACCTAATTGGTGGCGTGATACTGTTTATGGACAAATCATTGTCTGTAGGTGACTACTGCAAAATTGGCCAAGTCTCTGGTGTTGTTGAGCGTATAGGCGTACGTTCGACGCGAATTCGAGCTAAAGATCGCACCCAAATAACCATTGCGAATGGCGACTTAGTAAAAATGGAAATCGTCAACTTCACTCGTCGAGATCGCTATCCGTTTAGCACTCAGATAGGTCTGCGATACGAGACGTCTATGCCTCAAGTCGAACAGATTGCGTATGAGATAAAAACGGCGTTTTTGGCACACCCAGATGTACTCGAATCGCCCCTACGAGTCCATTTTTCAGGCTTTGACAAATACAGTTTAAACATTGATGTATTGGCTCATATTGATACTAAAGACAGAAATGAGTTCTTGCAATTACAGCAAGATTTACTGATGCGTATTGAACAAATTGTTAAAGCGAATCAAGCAGAGTTTGCTCTGCCAGCCCAAACGACCTACTTGCAAATGAAATCAAACTCAGTAGAACAAATCAGAGCCGAATCAGAAGCGCTTAGTTAAATTGATTAAAATGAAGCAATGGCGAAAACCACCGCCATTGCTTCATTTCATCCAAAGATATGCGGGCCATACTCGTGCCTCAGGCCTGAATCAATTCGCTCCCCCCCGTTTAGCAAGCAGGTTCGTGACCATTTTTCAATCAGGAAATTTCCGCAAAGCGGCGCAGGAATGTCGCCGCCGAGGTATTTCAGACAAGCGTAATCAGTATGTAAGGTCCCTACTCGAAAACACATAAAAAAGCGCCCCATTGGGGCGCGTTGCTTACTGTGAGTATAGACGCCGGATAGGCTCAGGCTCAACATAATCAATCAGCTTGTCATTACTCAACTTATCGATTTGCTCCTGAGTGGCCGACACCACCATCACCTGCTGATTATCGAGTACATCGATAACGTCAATACCGTTCGAATGAAGAAGCTCTCTAGCTTGTTGTTCTTTGCCTTCATGATACTTTACAAAGAATCGTGGTTGCTCTGCCGCGGCCTGTGCAGGCCTATCATCCACTGGGGGAAACGCTGGGTTCCCAGCCATTGCAATGGCAGAGAAAGTCGCGACCAATAGACTGAGAGCGCCAGCACTTGGCAATGACCTTAATATCTGCTTCTTCATACTCACTCCTTATTGAAATGATAGTGTCCAGCTATTGATGCTACCCGTGTCTTGGTTAGCGCTATCAACTGCGTTCAACGTCCAGGTTCCTTTAGATTCAAAACCACTGAAATCAGCTTGGTAAGTCTCCTTGATGTTGTTTGCCGAACTACCCGTATTGTCATGCAGTGTCACCTGACCACCCGTCGGAGACGTTAGCGTCACACGAAGGTCACCAATGTAGGTATGACTGATGTCAAGTTCAACCGATACCGTACCCGCATCACCAGAACGTGATACATCCAGTGAGCTCGTAGCACCCACGCTGTTGTCATCTGGAATCACTATAGTCTCTGAGTTAGTAAAGCTTGACGGCGTTTGGTTCCCGGAATCTGCACCATTATGCGTTGCAACCAGAGATGCACCACTGTACGCCGAGTAGCCGTATACCAATACTTCATAGGTACCTGCAGAACTTACGTTCAGTGAACAACTTTCACCATTGCCTTGCTCCCATGAGCGGCAATCATGGGTACCTGTACTAGGCGTACCATTGAAACGCACATACATATCCGCATCCCCAGTACCACCACTTAGGTTAAAGGTAGCTTGAGTAGCACCAGCAGGGACTTCGAACGTGTAAATCGTACTCGATTTGCTTCCGCCAGATAACGACGTTTTTGCTACTCCATTCTCAAGAACTTTACTTGGTTCTATCGGGCCATTACAGCCAGAATCTAAATAAGTCTTCGCGGCATCTGCATTCACCAGACCGTAACCTGTACGGTTGTCACGACCTTCAGAATCGATATCTGTTGCCGATGCTGTCAGTGCTTTACGTATTTGTTGTGCCGTACAAGTTGGGTGGTAGCTCCAGACTAACCCCGCAACTCCAGCTACGTGTGGTGTCGCCATAGATGTACCGTTGTAGTACTCGTAGTCTTCACCTTGAGTGGTCTTAACGGTTACCGTTTGACCCAACTGACTTGCCATTTCGAGACCAAATTGACGATCAACTGTGACAGAAACCATACGATAGTCGTCGTTATCATCAAGTACAAATGGGTTCTGTAAACCAGACAATGCTTGGTTACTGTATACGATCGCAGCTTTTGCGCCTGCGCTGTAACACGCCTTAACTGGGTTAATTTCTGGGCGAACCCCTGTGGCTTGATTTTCAATACGCTCAGTCAGACAGATCTTGCCTGACATGTCACCACAGTTGTAGCTACCTGAAGAGATATCACAAGCCGCAAGAGGTGCAGTAACGGTGCCTGCAATTGGATCGGATTTGTATGGATTATTAACATCAGCCGGGACTCTCAGAATTTTACGGTTGTGCGGAACCACACCGCGATCGAAGTTGCTCACTCCATTAATCGTAATATCTGCCAGCACACCTTCACCGACAGTCACCGTTGAAAGCACTGCAACACCTGGCGCTGCGATATCCACTTGATCTGTCGCCTGAGAAAAAGCAGCATGCTGATTTTTGTTGTCCACAGCCGCTACTGACATCACAGAATCGTAAGATGCTGGGTAACTATGCGCTGTATTTCCCGAGTTACCTGCCGCAGCGATCAGAAGAACACCGTCATCGTATAATGATTGAAGTGCATTACGTTCTGTTCTACTCGATTGACTACCACCTAAGCTCATATTGACGACATCAGCGCCGTTATCTGCACAGGTCTGAATCGCCTTCACTAAGCTTGAAGAGTAGCCCCAACCCGCTTCATTAAATACCTTAACGATATGCAGATTCACGTTCTGGTTTGGCATCACGCCTTTGACGCCTTCACTGTTAGCAATCGCAGCAATAGTACCTGCGACGTGAGTACCGTGGGCGTTATTGTTGCCGGGAGCACTCCACGAACCGGTTCCACTATCGTTGGTGCCCTGCACACGGTTGCCACTCAGGTCGTTGTGACTGATGTCGTAACCTGAATCAATAATACACACAGTACGGTTCCCCGCATTGGAGTCATTCAATAGTTGTGCATTGACGGCATTAAAGCCCCAAGGTGTCGTTTCGCTTAATAGGTAGCGGGGAGGATCAACCTCAACATATTCAACTTGGCTATTTTCACGCAGTGCCGACAGATCACCGTCATCCATTTCGACACTGTAAAGCGCTTGGTTACCCAGTTTTTCTACTTTGCTAGCTTTCACTTCATCTAATACCGCTTCACGCGTTTTCGATGGAGCCACTACTGAACGAGCCATTGAGAATGGTGCGGGTGCATCTTCTTTGAACTTGACTATATATTTAGTCGGGAGATCCGCCTCATTAAAGCCCATTGGCGACGCTGCAAACGCAGACGTAGCACCAGCCATAGCCACTGTGATTGACGATAGGACGAACATCCCTTTGGTTTTATTTATCATGTTGTGCATTTGCTCTGATCCTTTTTGAGCTATTATTATTCACTTTATTCTCATGAACAGTCATTCCAATAACTACTCAAGAGAACATTAGCTATAAATTATGCTTATAAAATATCCAATATTTTATAAAATAAAACATTCACAAACAGGCAAAAAATCAACTAAACAACAATTTTGGTTAACATATAAAGGTCAATAAAAAGGCTTAAAAAGCAATTAGTTAATAAGTTAATTTGAATTTATAAATAGATTTATTGAGTATTTATTCTAAAAAATTAAGAGGCGTTGATAACGGTTTCAGCTAACAAAAGTACCGCACAAATCTAGGAGAAAGCATAAATGCCAAATTAATCAGTAAGGTAAATAAACAGAGTAACTAGGGCAAAGAAACTTCGCTGATGCTTCATCAAATAACAAATAACCGCTTCCAACCACGATCGCTTCACCATTTGAATAGTTTCTCTGTCCAATGCATATTCTGCTCAAAGATTGAAGGCGTAGTTACCATACTCACCAATAACCCGATCATTTAGTTATAGATAGCAAAATCTCGATGAAACTCATCCCATCTGAACTCAATTTTTATTGCAATTTAGTTAAATAGATTGAAAACTCTAATTTAAACCGAATCGCTTCTATCGGTTTCATAACGTACTCGAACTAGAGAGGGAAAGTGTTTTGCTTGGTATTATTCGCTTGATTTTGGCTGCGATTTTCATTGTCTTGATGACTCTATTTGCTTTGGTGTACTGCTTGTTCAGCCCAAGAAATCCAAAGCATGTCTACTTCTTCTGCCGTTGGTTTAATCAGTTACACAAACTCATTGGGCTCAAATTAATACAACGTGGACTAGATAGAGCTCCAACGCCAGTCAATAGCGTATATATTTCTAATCATCAAAGTGTGTACGACTTTGTCACAGCGCCGGGGATGCTCCGCCCAAAAACCGTATCCTTGGGGAAAAAAGATTTACTCTGGATCCCCTTCTTTGGCCAACTTTACTGGATTACTGGCAACATACTGATTAACAGAGAAAACAAGTCACAGGCACGCGATACTATCAAACAAGTCGCAGAAGCTATTCATCAACGAGATCTATCCGTTTGGGTTTACCCCGAGGGAACACGCAGCAAAGGTCGAGGGTTACTACCGTTTAAAACTGGTGCCTTCCGCATGGCGATTGAAGCGGGAGTCCCGATTACACCTATGTGTGTCAGCACAACCCATGAAAAGATTAAGCTCAACCGCCGGCGTAATGGTGTCGTGATAACTGAAATGCTTGAACCCATTGATGTATCTGGCTATAAGCTTGAAGATGCTAGAAAGCTCGCAGAGCACTGTCATAACCTAATGGCGACGAAAATAAAAGAGCTGGACAACGAAGTTGCCCAACTCGAAGCACAAAGCAGTAAGCCGCTCACAGCGGAGCAGCGAGGGCACTAGAGAACGTATTGATCCATCAGCGCGACCATACGGCCAATCTCTGGCTTGGTGATAGTGTCATTCGCACCTAACGCCAGAGCTTTGGCACGGTTATCATCGCTCATCAGCGACGAGAACATCACAATGGGTAATTTTTTGTATGCTTCGGAGTCACGTAAACGCTTGACCAAGTGCATGCCATCCATTCGTGGCATTTCAACATCAGTTACCACTGCATCGACCAACTCAGTCACGGATATCTCTTCTTTTTTAGCCACTTCCGCAATTTCCATTAACTTCTCGTGTGCCTCACCGCCATCTTTACATGCGATGATGTTATAACCCGCAGAACTTAACGTGTCCTGGATCAAGCTGCGAATAAAGGCCGAGTCATCCACCACCATAACCGTCTTCGCATTACGTTTGGATACCATTTTCTGGTTGAGATCGACGCTTTTATCTACTTTGACATCGTATTTTTCCATGCTCAGCTCAGGGTTGATGTCAGCGATAATCTTCTCAAAGTCTAGGATCATGATCAGATTGCCATCTTTGCGTACTACCGCAACCACACAGTCTTGTTCACCAGCTTCAAGGAATTGGCTTGGGGACTCGACATCATTCCACGAAATGCGATGAATGCGGCTAATGCTGTCAATCAGAAAGCCATTAGTCATGCGGTTGAAATCTGTGACAATCACAAACTTCTTCTCCACGTCTGTACTGGTTGGCACACCTAACCAGCCAGCTAGATCCACTAATGGAGTAAGAATGTCACGGGAAGAGAAGACACCGACCATATGTGGCTGAGCATTAGGGTAGTCTGTGGTCTCTGGCACTTGAATTACTTCACGGACTTTAGCAACGTTAATGCCGTAGTAACACGTCTTTTTCGAGCCATCTGGCATCTGTTTGACCAAATGAAATTCAATGATTTCAAGTTCGTTGGTGCCGCTTTCTGTAAGAATTGTACTGCTTGAAACGCTCATAGTTGATTTTACTCATTCCCGGTATTATTCACACTTACGCACATAATTTTAATTTGCGTAGCTACCATTAATCTACCGCCTCGGGTTTTGTATTTTTCGTTGATGCTGAGGCGAAAGTAAAACTATCTCATTTATCAATATAAATACCAGAACAATTCATCAATATAATGGCAAGCTCTTGAGTTGCTCACACTATGATGAACCACTGGTTACCTCTCCTAGTATAAGCCCCGAGTGATGAACTTTCATTAAACCAACAAGAATTGCTTTCTGAGGCTAGCTGCTGTTGGAAAAAAAATACTAGTAAGTGTCTGTATAAACTAGTGAACTCTATGTCTACACTACTATAACGGCAACACGAACAAATTGTTGAATCAATTATCACTAAACCAATGTAGAAAGTGAAAATAAAAAGATCTGGCAGACAGCACTGGGACTTCCCAGTGCCTCGGCTATTAAGATCTGAGCGCCTGTTCTAAATCGGCAAGAATGTCATCAATATGCTCAATGCCGACTGAAAGTCGGATCATTTCAGGTGAAACACCCGCCTGCTTCTGCTCAGCTTCGCTAAGCTGGCGGTGAGTGGTTGAAGCAGGATGGCAAGCCAAAGATTTGGCATCACCGATATTGACCAGTCGCTTAAAGATTTTCAGTGCATCATAGAAACGCACCCCAGCTTGGTAACCATCTTTAAGACCAAACGACAGAATCGCAGAGGGTTTTCCCTTCATGTACTTCTCGGCCAACGGATAATGCTCTGAGGCAGTCAAGCCTGCGTAACTTACCCAACTTACTTTGTCGTGCTGGTTAAGGAACTCGGCAACTTTGAGCGCATTTTCTGTATGACGTTCCATACGCAATGATAATGTTTCCAAACCTTGTATCAACATAAAGGCATTCATTGGTGACAACGCAGCTCCAGTGTTACGTAATGGCACTGTTCGAGCTCTACCAATGAAAGCCGCTTCACCAAACGCTTCAGTGTACACTACACCATGGTAAGATGGTTCTGGCTGATTAAAAGCAGGGAAACGGGCTTTGTGCTGCGCCCAAGGGAACTTACCGGAGTCAATAATGATGCCACCGAGCGTTGTACCATGGCCGCCAACATACTTAGTCAGTGAGTGCACAACAATATCAGCACCAAACTCGATTGGCTTACAAAGCGCTGGCGTAGCAACTGTATTATCGACGATAACAGGCACACCCTGAGCATGAGCAAGTTCTGCTACTCGCTCTAGATCAATGATGTTACCGGCTGGGTTACCGATACTTTCACAATACACAGCCTTGGTGTTTTCATCGATCAATTCAGCAAGGCTTTCAGGCTTATCGTCTTTAGCAAACTTTACCTCAATGCCTTGATTAGGCAACATATGCGCAAAGAGCGTGTAAGTCCCACCATAAAGCTGTGGTGTAGAAATGATATTATCTCCAGCCTGTGCCAAAGTGAGAATCGCATAGTTAATCGCCGCACTTCCCGCGCTAACAACCAGACCAGCGACACCTCCTTCCAAAGCAGCCATCCGCTTTTCCAACACGTCATTGGTCGGATTCATAATGCGGGTGTAAATATTCCCGGGGACTTCAAGATTAAACAAGTCAGCACCATGCTGAGCGTTGTCAAACTCATAGGCAACCGTTTGGTAAATAGGCGTCGCGACAGACTTGGTGGTTGGGTCAGTTTCATAACCAAAGTGAATTGATAAGGTTTCGTCTTTCATATACCTTCCTTGGGCAAGCGAGTAAATGTGGAATTAATGTCTTATCAATAAATATCCACGTTGTGTTCAAAACCTAACCATATTGTGAATGTATTCACACTAAACCCTTGAAAACCATGACTGAGAAGATTCTACTAAACACGCCTCTTTGTGCCTTTTGTCACCAACTCGACACGGTCAACATAGCGGACCTCTCACTGCTTACGCCAGATGCGAAGCAAATGTGGCAAGACAAGATAGCCCTGTTGCGAAAGCAACTAACAGCGCTGCCACATTTAGCAGGACAAGTGATATTACGTTTACCAATGGGGTTAGAGAGTGAAGAGATTGACGCCGTGGTGCTTTATCGTGGGATCGTATTTGTTATTCAACTTGAACTTGAGAGTAACAGCTATCAGGCGGACTCGATAACCAAGGTTCATCAGTTAGCCCGACAGTTGAAAGATCTCACCCCTCTCAACAAAGCACGGTATATGGTTCCTGTGCTACTAGCGGCAAAAGCAAAGCCTCAGGCTGGGCCATTAGCCGCTTCCCAAGACTTATTGTTTGATACCATGTGTGACTCTAGCGAGTATTTATCTGCGCTGATCGAGCACTTTTCCAACCAGTTTAAAGCAGATGAGATCGATGCTGAAAACTGGTTAGTACAACACTATCGCAGCCTCTAACGTGTCATTTTCTTGACAAAGACCACCACAAACAGTGCCATAGTAAAGCTGCCTAAAAAAGCTTCAAAGGCAGCGATAAACCTGGCGAAACCGACTGGAGAGATATCCCCGTAACCGAGAGTGGTAAAGGTAACCACACTGAAATAGAGTGAATTAAGAAATTCAAACAAGTAGAACTGCCAGCCACTTAGGCCCTCATATATCGGATGTGCCCCTGTTGTGTCGAGAAAGAAGTATGCCATAGCGCAGACCAGTATCAAAAAGATAGAAAAACCAACGACACGCATTGGATCTTCGCCGTAGCCGCAGAACAAATCAACAACCTTAGATACGATTCGCTTGATACTCAACTTAGGCATTTGATAGCGACGGAAGCGCATCTCTCGTTTAAAGAAATCGCCCGCCATTTCAAATAATCCCTGTTTTTCACACTGTTTCCGGATATTGCGACATACTTCTTCCGCTTCCTGATACAAGGAGGCAGCTTGTTTGTATTCACGCTTTCTGCGAGCCTGCTTGGCCTGCAGCTCTTGCTTAAGGAACTTTCCCCACTCAACATTTTCAAGCTTAGCTCGGCTAAGTTCGGCCCCCAGCAAATTGCAATTATCTAACTTTGCACAATGAAGGTTTGCTCCCAACATCTTGGACTTCATCAAAGAGGAACCACGTAAATCAAGACCGAAAAAATGCGCATCAGTCAAATCCGCGCGGTAAAAGTCCACATTGCGGCATGAAAAGCCTTCTTTACTGCCTCGATTAACCAAATTAATGTCAACCAAGTCTGTTTTTGCCAACTGAAATCCGTCTAGAGGTTTACCCGCTGCGGCCCATTGTTCAACCTTGTCTTTAATCTTATCTTTGCTTTTATCGACTTTGGGATCATGCCAGTAACAAAGTCCTGACTCCCCACACGGTTGATCGCAGCACCAGCCATCAGGATTTTGATAGCTACATTGGCCTTGTGTAGATTTCATATGCGCTGCCCCATAAGCAAGTCAGCAAACTGACGCTTACTGACTTCATTAAGTGTAGTGGGTGCATATGCTCTCGCAAACGCAATTTACAATTTAATCATTAAGAACTTGTTGTTTCAGCCAACTTTTAAATAGTCGGGTATGGGGATTATCTAGGTGGGTAATAATAAAGTAGCCCGCATTGGCATGGATTGCGGGAAATGGTGCGACCAATCTTTTTTGATAAAGCTCATCTCCTAAAAGAGCCATTCGTGCTAGCGCTATTCCTAAACCCGCTTCTGCGGCAGACATCGCCATATCAGTGCGATTAAAGAAGTGTCCACTATGTGTTTCAAATTTGAGTGCATGCTGTTGTGCCCAAAAGTGCCATTCATGGTCTTTGGCAGAATCTTTCCATGGCATAGCATCATGAAGCAGCGTCACTTGTTGCCATTCTTGCGCACTGCCTGACAACTTAAGATGAGAAAAATGACGAAAATACTCTGAACTCATTACCGGAAGCAGAGACTCTTCCATCAAGAGTTCAGCATCGGGTAACTTATAGGGTAGTGGTCCATAATCGATGGCAACATCATAATCTCTGCTATCGCTGTCAACCAAAGCACCTTCCGCAAATGTGTGGATCTGAATGTCTGGGTGGCGCTTTTGAAAATCATCCAAACGTGGCACCAACCATTTGAAGGCCAAAGAGGGGGTCAGTTTAAGCCGTATCTGCTTACTGTCGCTAACATGCGTCAATTTGTAGGTATTTTCCTCGATTGCCAGCAAATGTGGTGTCACTGATTGAACTAGCTTATCGCCTTTTTCAGTCAGACGAATACCTCTTGCATGGCGTTCGAATACGTTAAAACCTAAACGTTCTTCGATTAATTGAATCTGCTGACTGACCGCACCCGTAGTGAGATTGAGCTCACGGGCAGCACTAGTCAGACTGCTGTGCTTCGCGACGGTGCATACCAGATTGATACCATTGAGCAGAACAGACTTCATAAAAGCTTTTAGTTTTTCTATACAGTACTGTTAATTCTTATCGATTGTTAATCAAATGTAAATCCACCATGCTTGGAAAAATCGTTTAATTGAGGGTTTGAGTGTGAAAGTCGTTGTCTTAGGCAGTGGTGTCGTAGGTTTAACCAGTGCTTGGTACTTATCGCAGGCTGGGTGTCAAGTCACGGTGATTGATCGTCAGCCGCGCGCTGCGGAAGAAACCAGTTTTGCTAATGCCGGACAGATTTCCTACGGTTATTCATCCCCTTGGGCTGCACCTGGTGTACCACTCAAGGCGATGAAATGGCTATTAGAAAAACATGCTCCGTTAAAAATCAAACCTAACCTCAGTCCAGAGCTCCTCCATTGGGCCAGTCAAATGCTAAAAAATTGCCAGCTGGACAGGTACCGAATTAACAAAGCCCGAATGCTAGCGATTGCTAATCGTAGCCGAGAGTGTTTAGCGCAGTTAAACCAACAGTATGACCTCAACTATCAGGGGCGCACTCAAGGGACGCTACAAATATTCCGCAACCACAAACAATTAGAAGCCATTGAGAGGGACATTACGCTGCTGGAAGAGAGTGGCACTCGCTATCAATTACTGGATGCCAAGGAATGCCTACTTCAGGAACCAGGGCTAGCGAATATTCAAGGCACTTTGACTGGCGGACTCTACCTGCCAGATGACGAAACTGGAGATTGTTACCTATTTTGCCAGCAACTGCAGGCAATGGCAGAGCACGCAGGCGTCGAGTTTCTGTTTAACACTGAGATCCAGCATTTGAACATTCAAGGTAATCAGGTCACCTCTGTCGCGACATTACAGGGTGAAATCGAAGCTGACAAATTTGTGGTGGCGATGGGCAGTTACTCAAAAAAACTTCTGGAACAAGTCGGAATAGACATTCCGCTTTACCCAGTAAAAGGTTATTCGTTGACTTTACCTGTGATCAACCATGACTTTGCTCCGCAATCGACCATCATGGATGAAACATACAAAGTGGCGGTCACACGATTTGAAAACAGAATACGCGTCGCTGGTACAGCCGAGTTGGCCGGATTTGACCCAACTCTGCCAGACAAGCGACTCGCGACCTTAAATCATGTCGTTTCTAACCTATTTCCTCAAGGCACGGATTTAACTCAAGCAGAATACTGGACAGGCTTCCGTCCAATGACACCTGACGGGACACCCATCATTGGAGCTACCAAAATCGCTAATCTATTCACTAATACTGGTCATGGTACATTAGGTTGGACCATGGCTTGTGGATCAGCCGATATTCTGACAGAGGTAATCACGAGGGCGGATAACCATCAATATAAAGCGCTAAGTACTCATCGATATGAAAAATAGTAGAAATAGCTACAATAAATAAAATTAACAGTACAAAAAATGACCTACCAAACACAGCTCACAGCTCTAATTGCGCTGTCATTTTAGTCATATCAATTCAATTCTCAGGCAATTCAAAATTCCGCCCCACAATAACACCAACCGTTAACATTTATTTAGCATTTTGTGCCTAAGCTCACGCAAACAAACTTTAAAGTATAAATTGGTTAACAATAGAGTTACAAAAAGGTTAATATCCTGCTCAGAAAACAACCATTATAAAACAAAACAGGGAAAATACTTATGCAGTCATTAGTTGATTTTCTGAATGGAATCATCTGGAGTCCGGCACTAATTTATTTGTGTCTTGGCGCTGGCTTGTTCTACTCAATCATGACGCGATTCGTGCAGGTTCGTCACTTTAGTGAAATGTGGCGTTTACTTCTTTCAGGTAAAAGCTCGTCCAAGGGCATTTCTTCTTTCCAGGCACTCGCCGTTTCACTTTCTGGACGTGTAGGTACAGGTAACATCGCAGGGGTTGCAGCAGCTATTGGTTTCGGTGGACCTGGTGCGGTGTTCTGGATGTGGGTTGTGGCATTCTTTGGTGCAGCAACAGCGTATGCAGAATCTACACTCGCTCAAATTTATAAAGAAGAAGATAACGGCGAATTCCGCGGTGGTCCTGCTTACTACATTGAGAAAGCAATGGGTCAGACGTGGTACGCGTGGATCTTTGCTATCGCGACTATTTTCGCTTGTGGCTTCCTGTTACCAGGTGTTCAGTCAAACAGTATTGGTAATGCGGTGGAAGCAGCGTTTGGCTCAGGTGCAATGATCGAGACAGCGATCGGCACATTCAGCTTTGCGAAAATCTTCACCGGTACTGTTATCTCCGTAATCCTAGCCTTCATCATCTTCGGTGGTGTTAAGCGTATCGCGAACTTCACTCAGATTGTAGTTCCTTTCATGGCACTGGCTTACATCATAACGGCCTTCATCATCATCCTTCTAAACATCGGTGAAGTACCGCGCGTATTCTCAATGATCATTGGTGATGCGTTCACACCTATGGCAGGTGTTGGTGCGGCAATCGGTTGGGGTGTTAAACGTGGTGTTTACTCAAACGAAGCGGGTCAAGGTACAGGTCCTCACGCGGCTGCAGCAGCAAGTGTTGACCACCCAGCTCAGCAAGGTCTTGTGCAGTCGTTTTCTATCTACATCGATACGCTACTAGTATGTTCGGCGACAGCATTTATGATTATCATCACGGGTGCTTACAACGTACACGGTGCAGAAGGCTTCCTAGTTCAGAACGTAGCAGCGGACATTGCAGCGAACGGCCCTGTCTTCACTCAGATGGCAATTGAAAGTGCATTACCGGGTATTGGTAAGCCGTTCATTGCGATCGCATTGTTCTTCTTTGCTTTCACAACCATCCTTGCGTACTACTACATTGCGGAAACAAATGTGGCCTATATCCGTCGCCACATCAAAGTTAACGGCTTGATGTTCGTACTGAAATTGGCACTTATTGCAGTTGTGTTCTACGGTACAGTTAAGACTGCAAACCTTGCATGGGCAATGGGTGACGTAGGTGTTGGCCTGATGGCATGGCTAAACATTATTGGTATTCTGATTATCTTCTTCATGGCGAAGCCAGCACTCAAGGCACTAAATGACTACGAAGAGCAGCAGAAACAAGGTGTGAAAGAGTACACGTTCAACCCTGTAAAACTAGGCATCAAAGGTGCAGATTACTGGGAAGATAAATACCGTCGTAAGACAGGCAAAGAGCCTACAGCAGTAGAAGAAGAGTCCAAACCTGTTGAACAACCTTCAACCTAGTGTGGATATCTAAGATAAAAAAGCAGTGGTAAAAAAAGGGGTTAGCCTATGGCTAACCCCTTTCATCTTATGTTCCCAAATATATTTCTAACACGGCAATTAGCCATGCAAGCAATACTCTTTACGCTGCAACAGCTTCCGTTGCCGCTGATGTTTTTCTCTCACCTATCGGCAAAATCGTGCGGCCATATTCGTTGTTCAGTACTTGAGCCATCGCGAAGTAGATTGCACTTGCGCCACAGAAAATGCCTTCAAAACCTGCAATTGTGCCAATCAGCTCACTACCAGTGAAATCACGTGCGGCAAGTAAGAAAAATAGAATAGTTAACGAGCCGAAAACCACTTGCTTCGCTGTTGGGTAGCAAAGCGAGCCAATAAACATGAAACCCGTGAAGATGCCCCACAAAGCTAAGTACCAACCCATGAAGTGTGCTGGGCTTGCCGGTAACCCCATGTAAGGCATAACAATCAAGCCAACCAGTGTGAGCCAAAATAAACCATAAGAAGTAAATGCGGTAGTCCCAAACGTATCACCACGTTTAAAGCACATCATGCCGACAATCACTTGGCTCAGACCACCATAGAAAATACCCATTGCCAAAATCATTGAATCAATTGGGAAGAAGCCTGCGTTATGAATGTTTAGCAGGATGGTCGTCATACCGAAACCCATCAGACCAAGTGGAGCGGGGTTAGCCAGTTTTGTTGACATTTCACACACCTTTCAAAAAAATTAATAAAATTTACGCGCGAAGTTTAGTTCCGTTCGATAAAAAAGATAGATCCGGAATGTGCAATCTAAGATTCCGAAAACCATTCTATAAACTTAGACACAACGACAAGTTCCACCATCAATAAAACAATCAGCAACTTGAGACCGCTGTTCATTGCTCCTCTCAGTCGCCACAAATAAAAAGCTCCTGCTTATTGCAGGAGCTTAGTTCAATGAGTCATGAGCCTTTTACATTACTGGCAAGAGATTTCATCCCAGAACCAGTTAGACTGGGTTGGCGTATCCCAACTACCTGGGCCATTTTTGGCGACAAAACATTTACCCTCATGAGTAACTTTATCGCCGTTGGCAACCTGAGTTACACCAGCTTGCCACTGAATAAAGTTATCAGGAACTGGTGTTGGATCAGGATTCGGGGTTGGCTCTGGCGTAGGCTCCGGAGTTGGATCTGTTGGCGTCCCAGAAACTAATTCCCATGGCCCACCAGCACTAGGATTATCACCCTGAGTCCACCATTTCGCTTTATACGTCGCCCCTTCATGGCTGACTTCATCACCCGTGTCGTAGACTTTAATGGCACTCCAAATCTTTCCTGTACCTGGTTCAGGGTCAACTGGGTCTAGCTGGTCAACAACACGTACTTCAGGCCAACTTGCGTGAGAGCCGTACAAGTTAGTCACACATTTTTCGTAGTCACCCGGTACCAGCGCAGAGTATGCGGTCTGGAATCCAACTAATTCACACTCAAAGGAATAACCTCCCGGACGATCGGCATAGTACTTCCAATTGCCATCCCAGTTGGTATATAAAACATCGGTTGCACCATTTAGGTTAAGGCTACCGTATGGGGTTTGTTGCCAGCAGGTGCTCTTTTCATCAGCTTCGATTGGAATCTGGTAATAAGACGACAGCCCTTGCCAATATCTAATGCGGTTGACAGGCTGGCCTTTATTTTTATTCTGTTCACCACACTCAATCCCCCCGTTAATGATATTAATCGTGGTGCCAAAGCCATAGCCAATCCCCGCTTCAATTTCACGCTGAGAAGGTGACCACGTTTTATCAATCACGTGTAACATGGCTGGTTTTGGTGCTTGTGGCGTTAAGAAAAACCAAATCGCTGACGCTAAGTTCAGCCAAGAGTCTGCAACTAAACCTGGGTTATTGAGCAAGACGGATGCATCTCCATCAAACATCGCTTCGGAGAACGCGCCGTAATTAAAGTGATAAGAAAGCTGTTTAGCACCGCGTCCAAAATAGCCCTGCCCTGCTGCACACGGCCATTTTTTATTTTGCCAATCGTTCTGGCCACAGCCCGTCGTGTAACCCTCTTGGCCCTCTGACCAGCCCATTTCGCGTACATGCACTAACGCCTGTTGCCACTCTTCAAGGCCTAAGGGGTTATCCGACACATTATCTTTGGCAATATGCCCGCCTGTTTCCTGTGCAAAGTGAGCAAATGCCGTCACGATCGACCGTTTACAGATCGCATCGGAATTTCGTCCATCAGTATACTCAGCACAGAATGCGGGAAATTTACCAATCGCACGCAAGAAGCGTGTATAAGTGTACTCAGGCGCAGCCATACTAGTCAGAAAGTCCCATTCTGCCTGAGGAAACACACGTTCAGCACGCTTAACGTTATCCGGATTAGTGGCAAGGTTAGGCTCAATCGCCTCAACAACGCTATTCATTGCAGTGGTAAGTGCCTGAGACCATATCTGGTACATAGGGTCGGAAGTTTGAGCTTGTTCTGCCGCCTGAATATCAGCGCGGGCAACCACATAACCATTCGGATTCTGCGGGTCAGGTTGAATATTGCTCATCGCCCAACTGGACGATATGGCGGCCAAAGCTAAAGCGGCGGCCAAGTAACTTACTTTCTTCATCTCACTTTTCCTTGTTTTATAAAACTGAAAAGAGATTAGAAAAAGTCAGATTAAGAATCACGGTGAATAAACACGGCTGATGTGAAGTTGCGAGTCACTTTGGAGTTACAACGCAATAAGAAACGGTCAAAGCCAGTAAAATGTCTTTTGGATTCAAAAACACTCAATAATTCACTGACGTAGAATTCAATAACCCTGCCATCATCGGCGAACAATAGGAATTTTTAGGTACGAAAGACTGTAAGATACTCAAACTATTAAAAAGCCAGCCCGAAGGCTGGCTTTTAGCGTTTTGCATCAACGAACAGGATTATTCCCACTCAATCGTCGCTGGTGGTTTACCTGAAATGTCGTAAACCACACGCGATATACCGTCAACTTCGTTGATAATACGGTTGGATACCTTACCAAGGAAATCGTATGGTAGGTGGGCCCAATGTGCCGTCATGAAGTCGATCGTTTCAACGGCGCGTAGAGAGACGACCCAGTCGTATTTACGGCCATCGCCCATTACACCTACAGAGCGTACAGGTAGGAATACTGTGAACGCTTGCGATACTTTGTTGTAAAGGTCCGCAGCATGTAGCTCTTCAATGAAGATAGCATCAGCACGACGTAGTAAGTCACAGTACTCTTTCTTGATTTCGCCAAGAACACGAACCCCGAGACCAGGGCCTGGGAATGGATGGCGGTAAAGCATGTTGTAAGGCAGACCTAACTCTAGGCCAATCTTACGCACTTCATCTTTGAACAGCTCACGTAGTGGCTCAACAAGCCCCATCTCCATATCGTCTGGCAGACCGCCAACATTATGGTGAGATTTGATTACATGTGCTTTACCCGTCTTCGAGGCCGCCGACTCGATCACGTCTGGATAGATAGTCCCCTGAGCAAGCCACTTCGCATTTTTCAGCTTCTTAGATTCTTCATCGAATACGTCGACAAATACGTGACCAATAGTCTTACGCTTGTCTTCTGGATCCGACTTACCTTCAAGAGCTGCAAGGAAACGCTCTTCTGCGTCAACTTTGATGATGTTCAGACCGAATTGATCGCCAAACATATCCATAACTTGCTGACCTTCATTTAGACGAAGCAGACCGTTATCAACGAATACACAAGTTAGTTTGTCACCGATTGCACGGTGAACCAGCATCGCAACGACAGATGAATCTACGCCGCCCGACAGGCCTAGGATGACTTCGTCGTCACCTACCTGCTCTTTGATACGCGCAACGGCATCTTCAATGATCGATTCAGAAGTCCAAAGCCCCTCGCAACCACATACGCCAAGAACAAAGTTCTCAAGCATTTGCTTGCCTTGTTTAGTGTGCGTTACTTCAGGGTGGAACTGAACACCGTAGTATTTCTTATCTTCATTGGCCATTGCCGCATAAGGACAAGTGTCTGTCTCACCGACTTTTACGAAGTCCGCTGGAATTTCTACCACTTTGTCACCGTGGCTCATCCACACGTCTTGAGTTGCTTCAAGATCTTTAAACAGTGCCGATTCACCAGAAACTTTGACTTGTGCGTAGCCGAATTCACGCTCGGTTGAACCAGCAACTTTACCACCTAGCTGCTCAGCCATAGTTTGCATGCCGTAACATACACCTAGTACTGGCACACCAGAGTCAAATACGTATTGAGGCGCGCGTGGAGAGTTGTCTTCCGTTACGCTTTCTGGACCACCAGATAGGATGATACCGTCTGGATTGAATTCACGAATATCCGCTTCTTCAACGTCCCAGCTCCACAGTTCACAGTACACACCGATTTCACGTACACGGCGCGCGACTAGCTGAGTGTACTGAGAACCGAAGTCCAAGATCAGAATACGTTGGTCATGAATATTTTTAGTCATTTTGAGCAGTCTTATAAGCTAGGTTATTAAAACGGAGGCGAGTGTACTCGCCTCTTATTAATGCTTCAAGGAAAAAGCAAACGTTTACGTCAGGTAAATAGGTTTTATTTTTTACAAAAGTAACAAGTTAACCCAGACGGTAGTTTGGTGCTTCCTTCGTAATCTGAACGTCGTGTACATGAGACTCTTTCATGCCAGCGCCTGAAATACGTACGAATTCAGCTTTAGTACGCATATCTTCAACGGTTGCACTGCCTGTAAGGCCCATGCTTGAACGTAGACCACCCATCTGTTGGTGAACGATCTCTTTTAAGCGGCCTTTGTATGCGATTCGACCTTCGATACCTTCTGGCACTAGCTTGTCTGCTGCGTTATCTGACTGGAAGTAACGGTCAGAAGAGCCTTGAGACATAGCGCCTAGTGAACCCATACCACGGTAAGCTTTGTAAGAACGACCGTTGTATAGAATCACTTCACCCGGAGCTTCTTCAGTACCCGCAAACATTGAACCGACCATCACACATGATGCGCCAGCAACGATTGCTTTACAGATATCACCGGAGAAACGGATACCGCCATCTGCAATAACTGGAATGCCGTATTCATTGGCAACTTCTGCTGCGTCTGCAATAGCGGTAACTTGAGGTACACCAACACCAGTAACGATACGAGTGGTACAGATAGAACCAGGGCCAATACCCACTTTCACTGCGCTTACACCGGCATCGATCAATGCTCTAGCGCCAGCACCCGTCGCTACGTTACCACCAATAATGTCGAGTTCAGGGTATGCCGCGCGAGTTTCGCGAATACGGTTAAGCACCCCTTCAGAGTGACCGTGTGAAGAGTCGATAAGCAATACGTCAACGCCAGCTTCAACGAGTGCCTTAACACGCTCTTCGTTACCCGCGCCCGCACCAACAGCTGCACCTACACGTAGGCGACCTTGCTCGTCTTTACATGCGTTTGGTTTACGCTCTGCTTTATGGAAATCTTTTGCTGTTATCATACCGGTTAGTTGGAACTCATCGTTCACAACCAGTACTTTCTCTACGCGCGCTTCATGCATTTTTTCTTGCACTTCTTCACGAGTAGCACCTTCTTTTACTGCCGCCAGACGCTCTTTAGGTGTCATAACGACTTCAACTTTCTTAGAAAGATCGGTTACGAAACGAACGTCACGACCAGTGATAATACCCACTAGCTCCTTGTTATCCGTTACGACAGGGAAACCGGCAAAACCATGCTTTTCTGTTAGAGCGACAACGTCTGCAATTGTTGCATCAGGGTTTACAGTAACCGGATGTGATACCACGCCCGCTTCGTAAATCTTGACCTGATGAACCATTTCAGCTTGCTGCTCAATCGACATGTTTTTGTGGATAAAGCCAATGCCGCCTTCCTGCGCTAGGGCGATAGCCAGACGAGCTTCCGTCACGGTATCCATAGAGGCAGAAATCATCGGAATGTTAAGGGTGATGTTTTTCGTCAGCTGAGTGCGAAGATCAGCTGTGTTTGGGAGAACGGTGGAGTGTGCTGGCACTAGCAGAACATCGTCGAATGTCAGCGCTTCTTTGGCAATTCTTAGCATTTGCAATATCTCACAATTAGAGGAGTAAAAGAACAATCCGGTCTCATCGTTTCGCATAATGAGGGCAGTTAGCAGAGATACTAGGCTGCATTTGGATTAGATATTGCGGACGGATTATACGGCTAACGCAATCGCTTGACCACAAGTTTTTTTAATTTTTTTCTTGCAATTACCCCCTTGCTATGTATTATATTGCCGCTAATTTCCATACCCACGTCTACGGGATTAGCTGTGTCTTCTCTGACCAATCAAAACATCTTCACCGTTTCTCGTCTTAATGCTGAAGTCCGTCTGTTACTAGAAAATGAAATGGGCATTGTGTGGTTGGTCGGTGAAATCTCAAACTTCTCTTCGCCTGTTTCTGGGCACTGGTACCTCACTCTAAAAGACTCTCGCGCTCAAGTTAAATGTGCCATGTTCCGTGGTAACAATCGTCGCGTTACTTTCAAACCGCAAAACGGCAATCAAGTCTTAGTCAAAGCACGTTTATCTCTTTATGAGCCTCGTGGTGACTATCAGCTGATCATTGAAAGTATGCAGCCCGAAGGTGATGGCAGACTTCAACAGCAATTTGAAGAGCTGAAGATGAAACTGGCGGGGGAAGGACTGTTTGCCCAAACCAACAAAAAGTCATTGCCAGAGCATCCCAAACGCGTTGGTGTAGTCACCTCTAAAACAGGCGCAGCCCTATTCGATATTCTTGATGTCCTTAAGAGACGTGATCCTTCGTTACCTGTTGTGGTTTATCCAACATTGGTTCAAGGAGAGGACGCCGCTATTCAGATCGCACAAGCGATAGGTTGCGCGAATAGTCGCAACGAATGTGACGTTTTGATAGTTGGCCGTGGTGGCGGTTCTTTGGAAGATCTTTGGTGCTTCAACAGCGAAATTGTCGCACGCACGATTGCAGCCAGTCAGATACCTATAATCAGTGCTGTTGGACATGAAATTGATGTGACTATCGCCGACTTTGTTGCCGATATGCGCGCACCGACTCCATCGGCCGCAGCGGAATTAGTCAGCCGAGATAATAGCCATAAAGCTCAGGCATTCAATACTCGTCAGCACAGACTGCAGAGCTCAATTCGCCATTATCTCACCAAACATAAGCAGGCTAGTTTAACGTTACTGCATAGACTTGAGCGCCACCACCCTACTCATCAGCTACAGCGACAAAGCCAACAACTTGATGAACTGTCACTTCGTCTCGAGCGTTCGATAGAACGCTACTTTGCAGTACATCATCAAAAAATTGAACGCCAACAATACAAGCTACAGCTTCACTCTCCACTCACACGCTTGAGCGAGCAGAAATTAGCATTACAGCGATTAGAACAAACATTAATGGATGCGATGAGCAGAAAACTACTTAACTCTCGCCACCAACTCGCGCTTGCTGTCGAGAAACTCGATACTGTCAGCCCACTTGCGACGTTAAAACGTGGCTACTCCATTACTCAAGATACCTCTGGTAAGGTTCTGACTAACGTGGGCGAGACAAAAACAGGTGATACTCTGGTCACCCGTTTATCTGATGGCGAGATACGCTCTACCGTCGTTTAAGTCTGTTTAATAAACTGGAAGGCAACTCTGGACTTCGACTTTAGTTCGTTACAAGTATGGCAAAAGTAGCTGGCGGAACCACAAGCCTGTAGTTTTTCCAGCTTGCATTGACACTCAGGGCAGTAACCAACCTTAATGTAATCATTCGCACATTCATTGCAGTGGTAGTGACCTTGCCACTCAAGCTCTTTTTGACATACTGGACACGGGCTCATATTAAACTCTCTCAGTCGATGTTTCTGCTGATAGCTTATATTCTGTGGGAATCATGGCACTATGATCTAAGTCATTCTCCATGATGATGCTTAACCTGATACATCTGCTTGTCCGCTTGTTTAATCAAACACTCGATAGAATCTAGTCGCTCAATCTTCACAATCGACAGGCCAACACTCACATTAACTTCAATTGTATGCAGAGGAGTAAGCTCCGCTAAACTTTCTCTTAGTTCGGTATACAGAGCCCGAAGAGATTCTTCATTATCTGAAAACGCAAACGCGACAAATTCATCGCCACCATAGCGCCCACTCATACCTGACTGTGAAAAACAGTGTTTGAAGGTGTGACCCACTGCTGTTAACACGACATCCCCTGCTTCATGCCCATTCTTGTCATTGATCTGCTTGAACTTATCAATATCAGCAAAAAAACATGCCATATACGTCAAGTTAGTGTTCAGGCAATCTGATGCACGTTGCAACAAAGCACGTCGATTCAAGCAGCCCGTTAAACAATCGTAACTGGCGTGATAATGCAGTTGATGTTCAAGTTGATATTTTTCCCATGCTACCGCATAGAGAGAAGCCAACATTTCGAGTACTTCTAGCTCCTCTTCACCTGGCTGAGATGGTTCAGCGCTGTAAATCGCGAATGTTCCCATCACGGTCTGGTCATTGGCCAAAATAGGCACAGACCAACAAGCACGGAAATTAGCCTTTTTCGTTATAGAGAGAAAAGGCGCCCAATTCGGGTGAACATTAATGTCCTTCACCACAACGGTTCGTTTAAGAAACGCCGCTGCACCACAAGAACCCACACCTTCGCCAATTTCAATACCTTCTATCGCCTGATTGTAGAAGTCAGGCAAACTAGGCGCATATTCCAAATATAATCGTTGTGTCGATTCATCCAGACGTAAGATAGAAGCACGACGTTCACCAAACCAATGCTCGGAAAGATCAACCACTCGACGATTGAGTTCTGCTTTCCCCATACCCAGTGCAAGCTTGGTGAGCAACTTATTGACTTCTCGGTGAGCGTGCAGAAGTCGGTGATAACTCATAAGGCTGACTCATTATTAATTATTAACAGAAAAGGTAACTTATTAGGCGATTTTATCATCAGACCTTAACCACACTACCACAGCGAATAATTGATTATCGAGTTTACATCCATATTATGGGCTAAAGATCTTAATGAGATCATCGGCTAAATCCATTTTGATCAGCGATCACCCCTGAAAAGAATATTTATATCACCACACACCGAAAGCATAAGTTACATATGCTGCATTTGAATTTATTTCAGAGCAAAAAAACAAATTTTGTAAAAAAAACAAAAAAAACAGAACTTAATAAAAGGATCTTATTAGAGCTATCCCTTAATTACATCGGTGCGCATTTGGATGTTTTGTGCGTCAATCTGATGAAAACAAGTGGTAATTGCTTTGTATTCATTAAGGTTTTTAGCATGAGTGCCACCACATGGTATTTCAGCTATCTTGCCTTCACCAAGATCACATCTCCAATAACGTGAATCTGTTAACGCATCACCACAGCATTTTATCTCGATATCAGCTTCGACAGTTAACCATTGTGCTATCTGTTCATTAACCCAGAATTGTATCTTTTCTAGATCAGCCAGCATGTCAGCACTGTTTAATCCCCGCTTACGCAATGTTTTTCCCAGACGATATGTATCGATACATTTATCTTCACTCACAAAGCTTGTCTCTTGAGCATAACTGTTAAAGTCGTCGTAGCCGTGTGGGTCTTTACGGTCTGCCTCTTTACGCCAGTAACCGTTTTCCACTAACACTTTGTTAAGCGCTAAATAGGCGATATGCCCTGCACTATGTCCTCGACTCAGCGCTTGCTGATACGGTTTGTCTACGACTAATGTGACCTCCTGCCGGACCTCAAAGTCTGTGAGCGATTTTTCTAGACAGTGAACGACAATAAATGCCCATCCCTCTTCATCACGTTTGACTGGGATTGCACTACCAACGTAGAGTTCATTGCTGTTGAGTTCGACGGCTCCAACCACACAATCAACCACCACGTGACCATCAATGGTGCCTTTGTCCGCGGGATGATCAGGCCAGATATGGCTGACAGGATGAAATGGGGTCATTTCAGTGATGAGGTAAAGGTAATCTTGGCACAATTCAATACGTTGAATCTGAGAAGTAAGCTGCCACATATCGTGACAAAAGCGTGTAATTGTAGGGGTAACAGACATCTCACTATCCTATATAAAAAAAGCGCCCTTATTTAAAGGCGCTTTTCGTTACTCTGCATTATTTTTTTCGATTTTTCATCATGCTCATTAGGCGTTTACGTTTACGCTCTTGAGATAAGGTCATCTTATTCGATTTACCCTCAAATGGGTTGTCGCTGTTTTGGAACTGGATACGAATCGGCGTTCCCATGATTTCCAATGACTTACGGTAGTAGTTCATCAGATAGCGCTTGTAAGAATCTGGTAGTTCATTTACTTGGTTACCGTGAATCACCACGATTGGTGGATTATAGCCACCTGCGTGTGCATATTTCAGCTTCACACGACGGCCACGAACCAATGGTGGCTGGTGATCTTCGGTCGCCATCTTCATTATCCGAGTCAGAACCGAAGTACCCACGCGAGTAGTCGCTGATTTATACGCTTCCTGAACAGATTCGAACAAGTGGCCAACACCAGTACCGTGAAGCGCAGAAATAAAGTGAATTCGAGCAAAATCAACGAAGCCAAGTCGACGATCTAACTCTTTCTTCACATGCTCCTTCACATCCATATCCAGACCATCCCACTTGTTTACTGCAAGTACAATTGAGCGACCTGCATTAAGCGCAAAACCAAGCAGGCTTAAATCTTGGTCTGAGATGTTCTCACGAGCGTCGATAACTAGTAGGACAACGTTAGCGTCTTCCACTGCCTTCAACGTTTTAACTACAGAGAACTTTTCAACGGTTTCGTTGATACGCTTACGACGACGTACACCCGCAGTATCGATAAGAACATACTCTCGACCGTCTCGCTCCATAGGAATGTAGATAGAGTCACGAGTCGTGCCTGGCATATCGTAAACCACCACGCGCTCTTCACCGAGAATACGGTTAGTCAGGGTAGATTTACCTACGTTAGGGCGACCAATAATCGCCAATTTGATCGGCTGATCTTGTAGACGTTTGAACTCTTCTTCCGCTTCTTCTTCGGTGTAGTCTAGTTTCTCTTCTTCTTCATCTACGAATTCAGTTAAGTCTTCGATTTCACCTTGTGCTTCTTGCGCCATTTTTTCAGCAAATGGATTCAGAGCTCGGTCGATCAGTGCACCAACACCACGGCCATGAGCAGCAGCAATCTGGTACATGTTTTCAACACCTAACTGCCAGAAGTCAGCAGATGCGGCGTCAGCATCAATACCATCAACCTTGTTCACCACAAGCATTGAAGGTTTTTCAATTTTGCGTAGGTGATTAGAAATCGCAATATCAGAAGGCGTAAGACCAGCGCGACCATCGACCATAAACAGCACAACATCAGCTTCGTCAATCGCTGCTAATGATTGCTCAGCCATTTTAGTTTCAACGCCTTCTTCCGTACCATCAATACCGCCGGTATCAATCACGATAAATTCATGCTCACCAAGCTTCGCTTGGCCATATTTACGGTCACGAGTTAAGCCAGGGAAATCCGCAACCAATGCGTCGCGAGTACGAGTCAATCGGTTAAACAACGTTGATTTACCAACGTTTGGACGCCCTACTAGAGCAACAACAGGTACCATAACAACCTCTACAATATTCTTTTCTTTATGTAGTTATAGGTAACAACTCAGTAGAGTCCACACTTTGAGCGCTTTACCTATAACCACATTAACTATGGGTATCTAAAACAAACAAACGGCTCCCAACTGTTACCAGCTAGGAGCCGAATGTGAATTATATCACACGATTAGTTACTAATCGTCAGTTTCTTTACATCGCCATTACGAGTCACCGTGATGTAACCATCTGGGACAACAATTGGCGAGACAGCAAATCCACTGCTATTCACTTGCTGCTGGGCAACAAATTCACCAGTATCTCGATCTAGCCAATGTAAGTAACCTTCGCCATCACCGACAACAAGGTACCCATCAATCAGTACAGGGGCAGTTAGGAGACGATGTTCAAGCAACTCATTGCTCCAAAGTTCGGTGCCACTGCGAGCATCAACAGCAACTAGATAATCTTTGTCTGTCACCATATATAAACGACTACCGTCACTCGCAAGATCTGTGGACGAAGAATATTTACGCTTCCAGACAGAGTTACCAGAGCGCAGATCAATAGCGGTTAGCTGACCATTGTAACCCACAATATACAGCGTGCTACCAAGAACAAGTGGAGAAGCATCCACATCAACTAAGCGATCAATTTCAGTAGCACCTTGTGGTGTACCGATTGGCTGTTGCCAAATCAACTGGCCACGTTCTGCAATCGCAGCCGCTAAACGACCGCTTGCTGTTCCCCAGAACACACCACCGGAAACCGTCACGGGAGCACTGTTACCTCGCAAAGTAAGGCTCGGTACTTCGGTACTAATCGTCCATTTGGTGTCACCTGTTACCTGATCCAGAGCAATCAACATACCAGTAGCCGTGTGAACAATGACTAAGTTACTTTCCGTTGCAGGTGAAGCTAACACTTCACCATCAACATCAACACGCCAGTTCACTTCACCATTTTCTTCGTTCAGTGCAATGACCTGACCATTTTCACTACCAATAAAAATTTGGTTGTAACCCGCGGTAATGCCACCAGATAGTCGAGCTGGAACATTCTGCTCGAGGTTTTGTTGCCACAAAGTGCTGCCATTTTCAGGATTCAGTGCTTTTACAATACCGTCACGGCTTGCAACAAAGACTTTTTTATAAGCGTATTCTGGAGACAGTTTAGAGAAATAATTGGCTACACCATCTCCGACACTTACCACCCATTCGCTTTTCGGGGTGAATTCGCTGTTAACCTGTGGCACGGGCGCCATCACGATGGTGTCTTCTTCACTGGCACAACCCGCTAACAGGCCCAGTATCGCAGCAGTAGTGAGTGCTTTTTTCAGCATTTTATTCATGCACAGCACCATTACTTAGCCAGATCATCCAGTTTCATTTGTAACGTTTGGCTGCCATCATCTGCTTGTTGCGCTTCAGTATATGCAGTATAAGCCCCTTCTGTATCGCCTTTACGCTGAAGAATATCACCTTTAAGCTCAGCTACTCGGCCAACCCAGCCTTCATCAGTGATGGCTGACAAGTCAGAAATCGCCGCATCAAATTGACCTTGCTCCGCCTTCAAGCGCGCAAGGCGGAAAGAAATAACTGAAGTTAGAGCTTGATCATCCGTCGCTGTTTTTGCCCACTCTAGTTGTGCGAGTGCTTCATCTAAGTTCCCCGCTTCAACCTGAACCTTCGCCAATTGTAATGCTGCCAATACCGCATACTGAGTCTCTTTGTTAGCATCAATGAAGCTTTGAAGAGCACCTTCACCCTCAGCACCTTTGGCCGCCAATTCCTGAACCGCTTGGGTGTAACTTTCAGATGCAGCTTCTTGCGCCTGGGTCATCGTATCTTGATAATAGCGCCAACCAAATAGACCACCTAAGCCGATAACCGCACCAAAGATCACGGCTTTACCGTTCTCTTTCCACCAATCTTTGATCGCTTCTACTTGTTGTTCTTCAGTATCGTAGAGTTCCACTTCCTGTCCTCTTAAATCTAAAAAGTGGTGACTATAATCACCACTTCAAATTTGAATGCGTTTAAACCAACTCTGCCAGCTTAGCTGCTACGTCTGTTTGGCTGTAAGTTTCTTGAGTGCCGCCAATCAAGTCTTTCAGTACCACAGTGTTATCTGCCACTTCGTTCTCACCAAGAACTAGTGCCACTGCTGCACCGACCTTGTCAGCACGCTTAAATTGTTTCTTAAAGTTACCACCACCAAAGTGGCTCATAACACGTAATCCAGTGACTTGTTCACGTAGTGATTCGGCTAGCTTCATACCCGCGAGCATTGTACCTTCGCCTGCCGTTACCACATAAACATCAACGCTACGACGAACTTCTGTGAGCTCTAACGTTTCTAACATGAGAACCAAACGCTCCAGGCCCATTGCAAAGCCAACTGCAGGGGTTGCTTTACCGCCTAACTGTTCGACTAGACCATCGTAACGACCACCACCACATACGGTGCCCTGCGCACCCAAGCTTTCAGTAATCCACTCAAACACCGTACGGTTGTAGTAATCCAGACCCCGAACTAAACGCTCGTTAACTGTGTATTCGATACCTGCCGCGTCAAGAAGTTCACAAAGACCTGCAAAATGTTGTTTTGACTCTTCGCCAAGGTAATCAGATAAACGTGGTGCATCACCTAGAATCGCTTGTACATCTGGGTTCTTAGTATCCAGTACACGCAGCGGGTTAGTGTGCATACGACGTTTACAATCGTCATCCAGAATATCAATGTGCTGCTCTAGGAAGGCAATCAGTGCAGTGCGGTAGTTCGCGCGATCTTCTAGTGAACCAATTGAGTTCAGCTCTAGACGAACGTGCTTATCAATACCAAGCTCACGCCATAGACGAGCCGTCATCATGATAAGCTCTGCATCAACATCTGGGCCGTCTAGACCAAATACCTCCACACCACATTGGTGGAATTGACGATAGCGGCCTTTCTGTGGACGCTCGTGACGAAACATTGGCCCCATGTACCATAGGCGCTGCTCATCACGGTTGATCAGGCTGTTTTCAATACAAGAACGTACACAGCCAGCCGTGCCTTCTGGGCGAAGGGTTAAGCTGTCGCCGTTACGGTCTTCAAATGTGTACATCTCTTTTTCAACCACATCGGTCACTTCACCGATAGCGCGACTGAATAGATGAGTCATCTCAACGATTGGCATGCGCACTTCGTTGTAACCGTAGGCGCTGATTACGTTCTTCACTGTGTTCTCAAGTTTCTGCCACAGTGGTGATTGAGTTGGAAGGCAGTCGTTCATGCCTCGAATTGCTTGGATTTTCTTTGCCACAGTTATCTACCGTAAAAAATAGTTACCGTAATTTGGGTTACGTTGAGATTAATCTTGTACTTTAACGTCGATGCGGTTTGCTTCGTCTAATGTTGAAGCTTTTGCGCGAATTTTCGCTTCTAGCTGGTCAACAAGGTCGTTATTGTCAAAACGCTCTTTCTGACGTTTACCGTCTTCGTAGAATGCGCTCTTCTTGTTACTTCCTGCTAAGCCTAAATGAGACACTTCTGCTTCACCCGGACCATTGACCACACAGCCGATAATCGACACATCCATCGGCGTAATCACGTCTTCTAAACGCTGCTCCAGTGCATTCACTGTACCAATCACATCAAATTCTTGGCGCGAACAGCTTGGGCAAGCAATAAAGTTAATACCGCGAGAGCGAATACGTAGCGACTTTAGGATATCAAAACCGACTTTGATCTCTTCAACAGGATCCGCCGCAAGAGAAATACGCAGCGTGTCGCCAATTCCTTCTGCCAACAGCATCCCGAGACCAACTGAAGATTTCACCGCGCCAGCTCGTGCGCCGCCTGCTTCAGTAATACCTAAGTGAAGCGGCTGATCGATCTTCTTCGCTAGTAAACGATAGGAATCGACAGCAAGGAAAACATCTGAAGCTTTCACACTGACTTTAAACTGGTCGAAGTTAAGACGATCAAGAATATCTACATGACGCATCGCAGACTCTACCAACGCCTCTGGAGTTGGTTCGCCGTACTTCATCTGAATGTCTTTTTCTAGCGAGCCACCATTCACACCGATACGAATCGGAATGTTTTTGTCGCGCGCGCAGTCAACTACTGAGCGGATACGGTCTTCGTTACCGATATTGCCCGGGTTGATACGTAAACAGTCTACGCCGTACTCCGCTACTTTTAGCGCGATACGGTAGTCAAAATGAATATCCGCTACGAGTGGGATATTCACTTGCTGTTTAATTTGCTTGAACGCTTCCGCAGCATCCATCGTTGGCACAGATACGCGAACGATATCAGCACCGACATTTTCCAGTGATTTAATTTGAGCAACAGTCGCTTCAACGTCTGTTGTTCTAGTGTTAGTCATCGACTGCACAGCAATCGGTGCACCGTCACCAATAGGTACGTCGCCCACATAGATACGAGTCGATGGGCGACGTTTGATAGGAGATTCGTATTGCATAGTAATTTTTTAAGGTAAGTTGAATCTTGCTACTTTGCCTGAAGTATACCCAGAAAGGTCGACAGGTTCACTCGCTAATGTCATTGAAACGTTTTCAGGAGCACCCAAAATCACTTTATAAGGCCTTTCACCGCTCACTTGTAAATCTTGACCGGCTTTCTTAATACCTGTCGCTAGCGTTTTACCTGTTGCATCTTTTACCTGAATCCAGCAATCATCAATGAATGACATTTCAAGCAAATTAGCCACGATGACAGGTGGAGAAGTCCCAACAACGTTATTCTCTTGTTGATTCGCTTCCACAGCGGCAACCGGGTCAGCAGCTTCTCTGCTCACTGTTTCGGCTTTCACTGGCTCATTCACCTGCTGCACTGTTTCAATTGACGGTTCAACAACTTCTGAGTCAGGCTCTGACACCCCGACTTGTACTGGAGTTGTTACCTCTTCAAGCGGTTGTTCAACAACTGGCTTTGTCTCTACCGAATCATTAATTAGGCTTGGCTCAACCGCTGTAAAATCCAACTCACTATTTTCTGCCAGTTCTTGCTCTATCTTCTTTTCTTGTTCAGTCACAGCGGTCAGTTCAACAACACTGTTCTCTTGATTTTGCCACCACCAAACAGAAGAGATACCTACGATAATGGCAAAAATACCCCATGTGAGGGTCATAATGCGGCTATCATGCTTTTCTTTGTTGGTCTTTTGAGAAAAGCTTTGCATCTCGTGTTCTTCATACTGTGCCTCACCGCAATCGTCTAGCGCGCATAGCACCACAGATTCTTTGATACCGACAACGCGAGCATAAGAACGCAGATAACCACGAGTGAAGGTCGCCACCTGTTCACTCTCAAACTGATTGGATTCGATGTTTTCGATAATAGAGCGACGAAGACGTAATCGATCAGCCACTTGCTGCTGTGTAAGCCCAAGTTCTTCTCGTTTTTGTTTTAAAAGCGTACCCGCTTCGATTCTTTCGATATTGTTATCTTCTTCAACCGGTGTCTTTGTTTGCTGTTCAGCACTCATTTTTATACTGTCTCTTTTAAAGGGATACCAAACCAATCGCACATTTGTTGTTTTTCGTTAGTGGTGCTGGTTTTGTTCAGAATCCAAAATCCTTGAGGATGATTCCTCACCATATTATGCAAAAGTGCTTCGCTCAAATCTAAGAGGCATTAACCCTAAAGCACTAAAGTTTAATTCTAATAGATATCAGAGATGAAACAACATAGAAAAGGCGCATAAATTACAAGCAGCTCAAGGTTTTTCCTGATTTTGACATTATTTAGCAATACCAATTTACAAAAAAGCCAGAGCAGAGCTCTGGCTTTTTTTGTCAAAACACTCGATTAGACTGCTTTAACGTCAATGGTTTCACCTTTTGCCGCTCGAAGCATTGCAGTCCGTTTAGTACGATCGATAACATCCCCAACCAACTGGCCACAAGCTGCATCAATATCGTCACCTCGCGTCTTGCGCACAGTGACAGTATGGTCGTACTGCATCAACGTTTTCTGGAAACGGTCAATGCGTGAGTTACTTGGCTTTTTGTAAGGGGACCCTGGGTAAGGGTTAAACGGGATCAGGTTGATCTTACATGGTGTATCTTTCATCAGCTCCGCCAATTCACGTGCATGGTCCATATCATCGTTCACATGGTCCAGTAGCACGTATTCCACGGTCACTTTACCGCGGTTCGCATTGGAAGAAGCAATGTAACGACGTACCGATGCTAAGAAATCTTGAATATCCCAACGGTCGTTGATGGGCATGATTTCACTGCGCAGCTTATCGTTTGGTGCGTGAAGAGAGATTGCCAACGCGACATCAATTTGACCTGTCATTTGATCTAGACCCGATACCACACCAGAAGTCGATACCGTGACGCGACGTTTCGATAGACCAAAACCTAGATCATCCAACATCAACTCCAGTGCTGGGATCAGGTTTTTCATGTTTAGCAGTGGCTCACCCATACCCATCATCACAACGTTAGTGATAGGGCGACGGCCAGTCTCTTTTTCCAAACCGATTTCACGTGCTGCACGCCACACCTGACCAATAATCTCAGAGACTTTCAGGTTACGGTTAAAGCCTTGCTGAGCGGTGGAACAGAACTTACATTCCAATGCACAACCTACCTGAGACGACACACACAAAGTCGCACGATCATCTTCAGGAATATAAACCGTTTCTACGTCCTGGTCGCCAACCTTCATCGCCCACTTAATTGTGCCGTCTGAAGAGTGTTGAGCTTCCGCCACCACAGGGGCTTTAATCTCACAGCGATGGATCAGCTTCTCACGCAGCTTCTTGTTAATGTTAGTCATTTTCTCGAAGTCATCGACACCAAAATGGTAGATCCACTTCATCACCTGCTCGGCACGAAATGCTTTCTCACCAAGCTCTTCAGCAAAAAACTTGCGCATTCCTTGGCGATCAAAGTCGAGTAGATTGATTTTTTCAGTGGTCATGTGGCCTCACGAAACGACGTAACATTAATTAAGGGCGCGAATTGTACAGCCTTTATTCAGCGACAACAAGAGTTCTAACACCCTGTATTTTTTAAGGCATTAATATCTCAGCGATTAAATTTTATACAGAAACAATCAACCCGCCAAATCGGCGGGTTGCGGTTAACGGGAGACTTGTTTTATCTGCTCAACAATCGCTTTTAAACCATTACCTCGCGATGGACTGAGATGAGCAATGAGACCCAATTTTTCAAAGTACTCATCAATATTGAATGCCTGAATTTCTTCGCTGGTTTTGCCATCATAAGCCGCCATAACGAGCGCAATAAGGCCTCGCACAATACGTGCGTCGGAGTCTGCGCAAAAATGCCACACACCATCAAGATTTTCACTCACTAGCCAAACCTGGCTTTCACAGCCTGAAACCGTGACTTGCTCAGACTTCAGCTCATCGGGCATCACAGGAAGTTTCTTTCCCCACTGAATGACCTGACGATAACGATCTTCCCAGCCTTTAAAGCCTTGCATAGTCGTAACGATGTCTTCTGATTGAATATCAGTGCCAAAAGGTGACTGTGGGAATGAGGGCATAATAATCTCCAAACGAACTATTTACGGTATTTCTGAATCAGCTTCTCGACAATTCGCGAAACTGCCACAAAGCCGAACGTTGCGGTGACAACCGTCGCAGCTCCAAATCCACTGGCACAGTCCATACGTTTTGGCCCTTCCGCTGTAGATTTAACACCGCACACACTGCCGTCTGGCTGAGGGTACTTTAGTTGTTCAGTTGAAAATACACACTCAATACCAAATTTACGCTGCGGATTCTTGGGGAAATTGTGGTGACGACGCAAAGTATCTTTGATTTTTTTCGCCAATGGGTCTTGAATGGTTTTCGTCAGGTCCGCAACTTGGATCTGGGTTGGGTCGACTTGCCCACCCGCACCGCCAGTAGTGATCACTTTAATCTTATTGCTACGACAATACGCCAGCAATGAAGCTTTCGCTTTCACGCTGTCGATCGCATCAAGCACGTAATCAAACTCTTTTGACAGATATTCTTGCTGGTTATCTGGCGTAATAAAGTCATCAATCAGGTTTACTTTACACTCCGGATTGATAAGCTTGACGCGTTCGGCCATCACTTCAATCTTACTCTGTCCCACCGTACCGCTCATGGCATGGATCTGACGGTTGATGTTGGTAACACAGACATCATCCATATCAATCAAGGTCAACTCACCGACACCTGTACGGGCCAATGCTTCTACCGCCCAAGAGCCTACTCCACCAATACCGATCACACAAACGTGCGCGGCACGAAGGATATCCACTTCGCTATTGCCATAAAGACGACGAGTACCGCCGAAGCGTTGGTTGTAGTTGTCTGAAGCAGGAGTATCAAGTTCGCGCATGGTGCTGTTCTTCCGCCAAGTGATGGTACAAAAATAAAGAGTGCGATTTATACGCACTCTTTATTAAAAAGTCTAGATGAGAAAAGGCTATTGTAACTTCTCGGGAGGCAATGCCCAAGGAGCCTGAGTTGACGAGTTTTCCAGCCCCAGCTTCCAGACTCGGCCAAAGTGCTTATAGTGACCCGCCTCAGTGCCTGCTCTCGGCCCCATACCATGGTATAGATCGAGGTGATTCTGCTTCACCGCCCCTCCAGTATCAAGCACAATCAGTAGACGTAACTGATGCGCACCACTCCAAGTGCCATCGGCATTGAGCAATGGCACTTCAGCAAGAATAGGCGTTCCCATAGGGAAAATTGAACGGTCACCCGCCACGGATGCCATTGGCAGCAATGGGATCCCAGCAGTACCTGTCACTGGAGCGTCCGCTCGGGGCTCAAAGAACACATAAGATGGATTCTGTTCAAGTAACTCACGAACGGTCGCTTCATCATTTGCCAATACCCACTCTTTAATCGCTTTAAGCGACATTTTTTCGCGCGGGACTTGGTCTCGCTCAATCAACACCTTACCAATACTGACGTAAGCTTTGTTGTTTTTCCCACCGTAGGCAAAATACTCCAGCGTATCGTCATCTTCAAAATGAACAAAACCACTGCCCTGCACTTCCATCAAAAATGGGTCGATCATATTCGCCGCATAACCCAATTCCAGCCCTTGCCCTTCTAATGCGCCATCATAAATTTGAGCGCGCGTCGGGCAGTCAGCGTCACATTCTGGTTTGCCATAGACAGGGTATTTGTAGGTTTCATTCGGTTCGTGGCGCAATTCCATCACCGGTGAGAAATAGCCGGTAAACAAGACGTTACCTTGCTTATCACCGCCGCCTAGCTGGGCAGTTTGAATGCCATAGTCAGCTAACTGCGCAGGATCACCACTCTGTAATACCCATTCATTGAGCTTTTCATACAAAGGCTGATAAACCCGAGCCATGGAAGGTGAGTTTTCAACGACTTGTTGAGATTGTTTGGTAAATTCAGTGAAATCCCGTGGTTTGTCCGATTCTACAACTGCGGTTTTATTCAGAATCGAATTAAATTCACCATCAAGATATTGTTGAGCACGATCGTGCGGTTGTGCACAGCCAAACAGAACACTGGCTGCCACAATTGGAAGATATTTTTTGAACACAGGTTTATTCCTTACAAGCCTGCTATGAAGGATGACAAACTCAAACGGTTAGCGCAATCAGATAGATGTTAACGAAGGTTATTTTTGGACTTTTCTGACAATTGATAAACGGGCTGATAATGCGGTTCAGAAATCAATCTCATCTGACTGAAACTCGTATCAAGCATTTGGTAACGACGCTTTTTCTCTCCTACCTGAAACTCCACATAACTTCCATTGAAGCGGTATCGGGTGTTGACCACACCACCATCAATCACTACTCCAGTTTCATTCAGTACAAAACTATCTGCGGAGTAAGGTGCGACGCCCTGTTCAATCCATGTGCCATAGACCATAGAGTTAGGGTGCTTGATGATTTGATATCGATCGTAAAGCGCTTTGGATACAAAGATGAAAGCGATAGACACTACAATAGCGACTGCCAACAATCCTCTCTCCAACGATTTTTTCTTTTTCAAATTCAACGCCCACTATGAACTTCACTTACCATCTAATGACAAGTTTAACTATTATGTCAAGTGTTAACCTAATTACTTAACTTTACTTGAAATAAAAATCAACCTCCCCCACTCATAGCACTTGAAAATATCTCCAGCTATTGAGTTGATACGTTTTTTAGCTATCTACCTCAAAAACCCCTTGCCGCCAGAAGAATAAAATTGCAATATAATCACATATAAATTCATTAATATTGGATAAATAGTGAAGATCCGTAATACCGCTTTAGTCAAAGGCTTTCGTCAATCCGCCCCATACGTTAACGCCCACCGTGGCAAAACCATGGTCATCATGCTGGGTGGTGAAGCGGTTGCTGATAATAATTTTGCAAATATCATCAGTGATTTAGCGCTACTTCACAGCTTGGGAGTCAAGGTGGTTCTCGTTCATGGTGCTCGTCCGCAAATCAATCGAATTTTGGATCGATGTCAACATGAAACGCCTTATCACAAAGGCATTCGTATTACCGATGAAACTAGTCTAGATATCGTCATGCAAGCCGCTGGGCAACTTCAGTTGTCCATCACTGCACAGCTATCGATGAGCCTAGGAAATACACCTATGGCTGGTACTCAGCTTAATGTCGTCAGTGGTAACTTTGTCATCGCGCAGCCACTTGGCATCGATGACGGAGTGGATTACTGCCACAGTGGTCGAATTCGTCGAATAGATGTCGAAGGAATAAACCGTACACTCGACCAAGGTTCCATTGTTTTACTTGGACCTATTGCCAGCTCAGTAACCGGTGAATCCTTCAACCTTTTATCCGAAGAAGTCGCAACACAAGTTGCCCTCAAATTGCATGCCGATAAATTAATTGGTTTCTGTTCGGAGCAAGGGGTCATTGATGAAAATGGCAATGCTGTCGCTGAGCTTTTCCCGCGAGAAGCAGAGCTGTTTCTCGAGAAGCTTGAACAAGACAGCGACCATAGCGAAGACAGTGGCTCTGGCACTGTTCGCTTCCTTCGTGCAGCCACCACAGCCTGTCGAGCAGGCGTCCCACGCAGTCATTTGGTGAGTTATAAAGTCGATGGTGCCTTGATTCAAGAACTGTTCTCCTTAGATGGCATTGGTACTCAAATCGTAAGAGCGAGTGCTGAGCAAGTTCGTCAGGCTAACATTGACGATATTGGCGGAATACTAGATTTAATTCGTCCTCTAGAAGAACAACGTGTGCTGGTAAGGCGCTCTCGCGAGCAGCTTGAACAAGAGATTCATCAGTTCACCATCATCGAAAAAGATGGCCTGATCATCGGCTGCGCAGCGCTTTACCCATACACTCAGGAAAGAATGGCAGAAATGGCGTGTGTCGCCATTCATCCAGAGTATCGTGATGGCAACCGTGGCGTTTTGCTGCTCAACCACATCAAATTACAGTCGAAGGCTCAAGGGATTAAGCATATTTTCATCCTGACGACTCGCAGCCTGCATTGGTTCCGCGAACAAGGTTTTCATGAAATGTCGGTTGATTTTCTCCCTTCGCAAAAGCAGAACCTTTACAACTATCAGAGAAGGTCAAAAATTTTAGCTATTGAACTGTAATGCATATTGTCGAGACAATGAGTTAGATAATGTCTTTATCCGACATAACTACCGAAACCCTGCTGTATCGATTGAGGCCCATTTTTTCGCTTTATTTTGTTGCATTAACTGGTTAAAATTCGAGCTCCCCAATAACCCGCTACGGAAAAAGGGGAGCCCGATTGGACTCGTCTTCAACTTACAGGCGCCTGAGCCTGATAAGTCGCACGGATTGCTTGAGGTAGATAACAACGTCACTAAGAGCAAATGACCGATGAAAACCATCATCTGTAACTCGATCCAGAGTTTCTGGGATATGGCTGATAACGAACTTCTGGAAGGGCTAGACGTCCATTGCGTCTTCCCAGTCAGTAAGGGGTTAAAAGCATTTATATTGAACTACCAGCAGAAGTACGGCATCCGCAGTATCTCTTTTAGCAAGGCAATTCAATAACTTTTCTCAATAGCCATGGACGGTCATTGTTATAAACGGTTTACTAAGCCACTCGCTCTCTCGGTTCTGATCTTTACCCCTCGCGCCATCACTCTTTCATCCACATATAAACTCAATTTTTGTTTTGCACGCGTAATGCCCGTATAGATAAGCTCGCGAGTTAGAATTGGCGTAAACTCTGGTGGCAATATCATCAAGGTATGCTCAAATTCACTACCTTGTGATTTATGAATCGTCATCGCGTAAGCAGTTTCATGCTCTGGTACTCGGCTGGGAAGCACGGCTTTGACTGAGCCATCGGGAAGTTCGAAAAACACCTTCAGTCGCTCAACTCCCTCCGAGTTATCACGTAAGCAAAGACCAATATCACCATTGTACAAACCCAATGCGTGATCGTTACGTACTACCATAACGGGCCTTCCGTGGTACCAAATCTCGTCCTGAACCTGAATCATTTTACGTGCGTTCAAAGCTCGTTCTATGCGTTGATTAAGCCCAGAGATACCAAAGTCCCCTTCTCTAACGGCACACAGTAAACGGCATTTTGCGAACAGCCGCAGCGCATCTTTTGCACGCTGATGACTGGTCTCTGACTGTTCGGTGTCGGGATCCACAACCACTTGGCCGATTCGCTTTAAATAATGACTGTATTCCTGTGCTAATGTTTGAATCATCTGACTGTAGTGTTGACCATCAATAGGAAATCTCGCTATGTCTTCGAAACCTCGCTGCCAGACCCAATCAACCTTTTGCATTGAGCCAGCATTGATCGCTTTCGCTAATTGTCCAATACCTGAGCGAGCATCAAATCGATAGCTCTTTTGCAACATGCACAGGCTGTCAGCAATAGTCGCGGTGGTATTGGAGGAGTGGGCCAGCGTCTGGTAGCCAGTAAGCTGAGCAATTACACCAGCATGAGTCGCACTGTAGCCTTGTTGGTAAAAGGAACAAATGTCCCCCAGCACTGCCCCAGCTTCCACCGACGCGAGTTGATCTTTATCACCGAGCAATATCAAACGGGCATGTTTAGGCAGTGCATCGACCAGTTTGTACATCATAGGCAGATCCACCATAGAGGCTTCATCCACCACTAAAATATCGAGGTGCAGTGGATTGTGCTGGTTGTGACGAAATTCAACGCTGTTTGGAACAGCACCTAGCAAGCGATGTAAAGTACTCGCGTCGGTTGGGATTTGTTCTTTAAGCGCGGGTTCAACAGGCAATTCTGCTACCGCCTTACCGATAGATTCCGTCAGGCGCGCAGCCGCTTTACCTGTCGGAGCGACGAGCTTAATCGCCGGAGCATCGCCAGCTTGCTGAGCCTGAGTGATCAGGGCGGCAAGCAATTTCGTCACTGTGGTGGTTTTTCCGGTGCCCGGACCACCAGAAATCACCGCAAAGCGTCGTGTCAATGCCACAGCTGCCGCTACCTTTTGCCAGTTTACACAAACCGACACAGGTACCAGCTGATCCAGTACGTTCAAATTCTCTATTTTGGTCGCATTAAGGAGCTTTTGGTCTATGGTAGGCCAATCGAGCTGTTCGCTGCTCACTACATCAAGATGATCGCAGACTAACTGCTGTCTGAGTACCTGTGTAGAACTCCCATCAGATTGCGCGGAGGCCAGAGCACTAAAGAGGTAACGATAGTTTCTGGCAAACAGGTGATCCAACAATTCTGCCAGTTTTTGAGCATCAGTAGGCTTTAGGATCATGGGTGACCCAAAGCTGTTCAAGCGATTTGCCAGCACCACTTCGTAATGCCAATAACGATGCAGGTAAAGTCGTTCACCGTCAAAAATCATTGGCGATGTCTGCCCTTGTTCCCCAACCAAAGATGAAGCCTGAAGTAGTGATGGCCAATCTGCGTTTTGTAGCATTTGATTAAGCTCGATAGCCACATCACCAAACAGTCCCAATTTGGCTGCCAAATCCACAGGCTGTCCGTAACTGTCAAACAGTGGCAAGCAAATATGCCCCTTACCTAACTCGCAGCTGAGTATTGCGGCAATAAAAGCAACGTATTCATCTTTACTTTGAGCAAGAATAAAACGAGCAAACTGATAATCAATCTGTCGGATTGAACCTTTGCTCGCCAGAGGCTGAAGACGCGAAAAGAGATCTTGCATGATTAGAGTAACTCCATCTGACCAGAGCTGGACTGTTTCGGTTCGATAGGACGCCCATCAATCAGGCTGTCCAAATCTTCGAGAAACTCAAGTGTCGGCCGTGCAGAGAAAATGCCGTGGTCACTTGCTCCATCCATACCGCGTAAAAACAGGTAATAGACTCCGCCAAAGTGAGCCTGGTAATCATAATTTGGTACACGCGAGCGCAGGAATCGGTGTAAGGCCAACGCATAGATTTGATATTGGAGATCATAGCGGTGATCCGCCATGGCCGCTTTCAGAGCCTCGCCATGATAGTCAGCGACATTGTCTCCAAGGTAATTGGATTTCCAGTCAAGTACGTAATACTTGCCCTGATGTTCAAACACCAAGTCAATAAAACCTTTCAGCATACCCTGTGTGGAATGAAAGCCCAGATCGCCAGCTTTGGCAGACAGAGGGTCATGACGCTGAATGACGCGATTCAATGCAGGCGCAGTCAGTATTTCAATCGGCAACAAGAACTCCATTTCAACTAAACGTTGGGCAGGCTGCTTTTGGTTGAGTTTCAGTTGCTTACCATCTAACGGCGTTGCCAATACAGTATCGACGAGTTGTTGCAGTATCGGCAACCAAGCTAGGTCAAGCTGCTCACTTTCCATCAAATTAACCATGATGTCGCTATTACTGTCTGAGATTGCAGATTCGGTAAACTCAACCTCTTCAAATAAGGTGTGAAGGAAGGTACCTGGTCTAGCGCCTTTAGGGAAAGTAAAAATACTTTTCTCAGGCTCTAGCTGCTCTTCCTCCTGCTTCTCATCAGAAGAGTCGACATCCAATAACAAAATATCCGTCACAGCATCGTCAAAATGGTGGCTAGCTCCCTGCTTAACCAAACCGGAATAACTGGTGATCCGCCAATTACGGTCAATTTCATTTTGCAATTCATTGGCGCGCAGGGCTTGCTTCTCCGCTTCTCTAACAACCAGCTTTTCATTCACACTCTCAGGCAAGTCCGCCAACCGGACACAACTCAGCTGCTGAGCGTGCTGTTGCAACGCAGCGGTTAAATCGGCGATGCCGCCTGGCTGGCCATTTTGTAATAAATACCCCATCGCACTGTGGTGCACGCCAGTCGGCTCTTTCGTCGAGCGACCATTACGTAGCGGCGCCGCACCGACAAAGCAGCCATAAACCGCGCGGGTGAGCGCCACGTAGATCAAGCGCAGATCTTCCGCCAGCCGCTCCTTGTCAGCTTGCTGTAATGAGGCGTCCTGTTTGGTGATATCCAGAATGGTTTTGTCTGAAGCACTATCGTAATACTTAGCTTCACTCGCCTCTCGATAGCTGAATACAAACGGCAAAAACACCAGATCGTATTCCAACCCTTTTGATTTGTGGATGGTGACAATCTGCACCAAATTGCGCTCCGATTCCAAACGCTGGATCTGCTCCTCACTTCCCCCGAGACCATTGCGGGCATCACTAATAGCCTGAGCCAACCAGCGCAGCAAACCGTGGTCACTGTCGAGCTCTTGGCTGGCTTGTTGAAGCAGCTCTCCTATGTGCATAAAATCCGTCAGAGATCGCTCGCCATTATCTTCTTCAAGCAATCGTTCTGCGATGTGCCTTTTACTCATCACACTACGCAGCATCGGCAATACGCCACGTTGACTCCATAAGCGGCGATACTCTTTAAACTCATTGATGGCATTTTCCCACTCATTTTCATCGTTATTGAGTTTGTCGAGAGTTCCGGCATCAAGAGCAAACAGCTCTGATGCAAGGCTGGCTCTTAAAGCCCGGTCATTTTCCGGTGTAAGCACGGCTTGGAGTAATCGCTGTAGGTCTTCTGCCACCTGTGAGACAAATACGCTATCTCGGTTGGACAGATACACGCTGGCAATCCCCTGCTCTGCCAAGGCCTGTTTGATCATTCGACCTTCACTGCCGGTTCGAACCAATACAGCAATGTCTCCGGCCTGAATCGCGTGTTGAGACTTTCCATCATCAAAAAATGCACGCTCACTCTGAGCCGCCGACAAAATATGATGGATTTCATCGGCACAGGCCTGCGCCATGGCTTGATGATATTCACCTTTCGCCAACGGCTTCTCTTCAGCTTCTTGTAACCAGTAAGTCATTGCCGGTTGACGCTGCCCATCTATCATCCACTGGCGTTTGTCTGCATTCGGACTCGATTTAACCGGAAGAAACGGAATGTCATCGTCATACACAAACGGGCTGCTCGGCGTTTCGAACACCTGGTTCACCGCCGCGACCATGTCTGAGCTCGACCGCCAGTTGGTACCAAGAGTGAAGTGAGAGGAGACCTGATTACGTGCCTTGATGTAGGTAAATATATCCGCACCACGAAAACCGTAAATCGCCTGTTTGGGATCACCAATCATGAACAAACCACACTGAGGGTGCTCAAGATAGATACGGCTGAATATGCTGTATTGAAGCGGGTCGGTATCCTGAAATTCATCGATCATGGCGACCGGATAGAGAGACCGGATTCGCTGCGTAAGTAGCTCACTATCATCTTCATCAATCGCTGCGGACAACTGAGTCAGCAGATCATCAAACGACAGCCACTGTTTCTGCTGCTTAGCCTTCGCCAACATCTCGCGGCACTGTTCAATGGCGTGTGCCAGCAGTGGTGCTTCAAGACTAATAGGTTTGGCGAGAAACTGCTCGATAGCAACAAAAGCAGGATGGCTTGGCGCCTGCCCGTTAGGGGTCTTATCTTGCAGGATATTCTGTGCAAACTTTTCTAGTTTATCCGGGTACTCATAGCCCGTGGTTTCACTCGCAGCCCACATGTCCACCGTTTCAAGCCAAGCAGGCAATGATTTCTTGGTGTAGCTACGCTTGTTGACATCCGAGTCGCTGATAAGAGCAAGGTAGTCTTGTTGTCCTTCACGCCAAATTGCTTTGAGTTCATCAATCTGTTTGAGGTTCTGGCTATGCAGGTCAGCCATACTGCCTTGCATAGCTGGCACTGAGAGCTGCAAAGGTGCCCCAGTTAAATAAGGGCTGATCTGTTTCAGCAGTTCGGCAGGCGCTCCCCAAATTCGGCGTACTTCACCGGCAAGATTAAGTGGTAGTGGGTAGAAATTACGTCGCCAGTAATCCGCCACAACCTGAGCTTTAAGGTGACTTTCATCAGTGATGAATTCGTTGTTAAATCGACTACCAGACTCAAACGCATTTTGAGTTAACATGCGCTGACAAAAGCCGTGAATCGTATAGACTGCCGCTTCGTCCATCTGCCTTTCCGCTTGAAGGAGAATTTCAGCCGCTTGAGAATGATCGTCAATGACTTCAAGCAAAGGTTGAATGACGGGATCACCGCTTTGACCACGAGAAAAGGCCAGCCGCGCATCATGAATTCGGGCTCGAATCCGGTCTCTCAATTCAGCGGTCGCGGCCTCGGTAAAGGTCACCACCAGAATTTGGTCTACCGTTAGCGGCTGCTGGTGTTTGCTCTCCGCACAGCCATGACCAAGCAGCAACCTGAGGTACAGACCAGCAATAGTGAAGGTTTTTCCGGTTCCGGCTGACGCCTCTATTAAACGCGCGCCATGAAGCGGAAAAGTCATGGTATCCAGTGACGTTACCATTGACGTGGATGTCATAAAATTCGTGCCCTTGATGCATTTATTCCAGATTCAAATGTGATCCAGACTTTAAAACGATATTTATCAATAAAAATCCCATTCAAGATAGGATTTTATGAGACCTCTCTCACGGCAAGCGACGAGTCTTACCGATAGTATTCGCAGCACGACTTGCGCAGGCAGTACCTGATGCTAAGCAACCGAATCATGGTCCCTCTGACCTGTGGCCGTACAGAAAACGCCCTACACCAATAATGATTTCCTGGCGGCCACCTACTTCTCTATGTCTTGATTATCTTTCACTGCCAATCTCGGCGCTTGTAACACTAATGCCGTCAACGTCCTGACTTGCATCGCCAACTCATCGTTCCATTCAGGCCAGATTCGAGCAATGTAAGCGTTCGCACCTTCTCCGTGGCTAAGATAACCATCGTTAAATGTGTCTGCCATTTTCTTGAGTGACTTTTCTTCATCATCAACCCAATTACCACGGCTAAAACCCGCTTCTACACAAGCTAAAGCGGTATTCGGGAAGTACGTTAAAGGCGTTGTCATTCCCTGATAGAACAAACGAACCAACTCTCCCAGCGTCGAGTGAGCAACAGCTGCATTCTCAAGTGGCGAAAACGTTAGGTGCACAGCTCCTTCTTTGCGGTCATAACCGACCATATGCGAGCAGTGCTGATGTCCCATCGCATTCAGAGCCAAATGATCGATCCAGACAGCAAGGTAATCCTGAGCACGAATTCGCCCACTGCGGAAACGAACTAAGCCCGATTGATAACTTTGAGTTAACCAACCTGTCAGCTGAACAGGTTTTCCTTCTCCCAGCACATCAAAGGTCAGTTTCACTTCAACATCGTCGCTCGGTGAGACACATAACCAAGTGAGCTTTTCTACCAGCTCTTCAGCCTGCACTCGATTGGTTTCAAATTCTATATCACCAAATGCGCCTACTGGTAGTTTACCTTGAGCACGTTGATGGGCGATGAAGTCGTCAATAATGACTTGCTGATCCCCTGCTCCACTGAGCTGGTGTTCAAGCAATAATTCCAACAGGCTATCGCGCATTTGGTAGCTTTCTAAGCCATTGAGAACGAATGGCTCATCATCTTCCATTACAGGTAACGGGGGCTCAAACACAACCTTAAGACGGCGATTAAAAAAATACTGCACAGGCAAACGCCAGAAGCGTTGTAACTCCACCAAATCCAGTTCAAGCGGATAGACTGCATCTAACAGGTAATCACTTAACTGACGATTGAATTGGCCACCGACTTGTCCTTGTCGATTCGCCGCAGGCAACCACTCTTTGGCGTAACTGGCATTATGTTCAACAAAAGCACTCGGGCTAAACGGCACCATAGAGTGAATGGCACTAATACTATTGAGCAGACGTTGACCGGATTCATCCACCGCTAACGCTTCGTCTCCTGCCAGACAATAGTTTTGTTGGCAATATTCCATCAACTCGGACACCAATACTGACGGTACGCGCTCAGTATTGTCCTGAATCGAGCGACCCACGTAGCTGATATAGAGCGTATGCTGCGCTGACAACAAGGCTTCCAAAAATAGATATCGATCATCATCCCGACGAGAGCGATCACCGGGTTTCGCACGCCCATTCATCAAATCAAACCCTTCTGGCGGCACGGTTCGCGGATAAATCCCGTCGTTCATTCCAAGCAGACAGACGGTACGAAATGGAATCGATCGCATTGGCATCAAGGTACAGAAGTTCACTTGGCCTGCTAAGAAACGCTGACTGACTCGGGTCCCGGAGAGTTTGTTGTGCAAATATTGAGAGACAATATCTGGTGTCAGATCCTGCTCATAAGACGCTTCTTGAAGTTGATCTTTTAAAGATGTCAGCGTGTCCCGAATCGATTTGAGCGCCACTTCACCTTCTAGATCAACGCTAAAAAAATCATCCAAGGCAAACGTCAAGGTTTCACGCCAGTATTCAATGGACTGAGTCTTGGCCAATTGAACGCGGTAATCGCTGACAGTTTCGATAAAGTGAGACAATTTACCCGCCAATTCAGCGCCGATACCTTGAACCTGATTGTAAGGTGACAACAGACCATCTTCGGTTTCGAGTAACCCTGCTGATTCTGGCATAGCGTAACCCAGCAACATTCTCTGAATGCCAAATTGCCAAGTATTTTGCGACGTTTCAGGCAAATCAAACTCTTCGCCAGTGTGTTGATTAAGTCCCCAGCGAATGCCCGACTCTTCGACCCATTGCTTCGCTTGAATGAATTCATCTTCATTCAAACCAAATCGAGTCAGAATAGCGGGTGTTTCTAGCAACTCAAGTAATTCAGAAGCAAGACAACGAGTATTCGGTAAGTTCACCACCTGCATAAACGCATGCAAGATAGGGCTTTCCTGATCAGCCGTACGGTCAGAGATAGAATAAGGAATAAATCGCTCCCCTGGCGCATTACCAAACACCGCCTGAATGGCCGGACTGTAGGCATTAATATCCGCCACCATAACAATGATATCGCGTGGTTTTAGACTTGGGTCAGAATCAAACATCGTCAGTAGTTGATCATGCAGCACTTCCACTTCGCGCATTGGGCTGTGGCAAGCATGTAAAGTGACCGAGCGATCCCGCTCATCAACCACTTGCTTGTGATAACTATCTTCGAGGGTATTATCATCCTGATGCTCTTCAAGATTGAGGATATCAGCCTGCAAATGGTGCAGCAAAGAGTCACGGTCAATATCGACGAAAGCTTCAATTTCATGAGATTCCAGTTGAGACAGTAAATACATGTTGTCTCTACCTAACTTGCCCATTGAAGCGAGTAAGCTGTTACCCACAACATTGGTGTGCAGTTCATCATCGAGGTTTTGTTCAACATCACCTTTGAGCTGCTGTGTTTCACCATCTAACTCAGAATGGTCTTGTTTCCATACCAGATGTTGTCGATGCCGAGCAGCCAAGCGCGCGAGGTATTTACGATCGCGAACCTCTCCCCAGTAATAGCGACAGGGGTTAGTAAACATCAGATGGACATCTATATGCTCACCGATGGCTTTAAGCGCATCCATGTAGCGAGGCGGTAGTGAAGTGATGCCAAACACAAACAGTCGTTTCGGCAAATGTTCAAAATTACCACTGTAGTTTTCCAGCGTATCGATGAAGTGTTCGTATAGGTTGGCGCGATGATAGGGCGACTGCCCTAGTTCAATAGTGTGATCGTATAGTGCCTGCCACAAAATAGGCTGCCAACTATGCTCCTCACCAAGCTCTGCCACAACTTGGCCCGCTTCCCAAGCGGCGATCCATTCGGGTCGATAAACCAGATAACCATCGAAAATATCAGCAATTTTTTCGGCAAGCTGATAGAGCTTACTCTGATCCTCGTCATCGACTAGGTAGCGCTCAAGTGCCTCAAACTCTACTCGCTCAAGAAGACTGGGCAGAATAAACATTAACTTCCAGGTCATGGCTTCTTTGTTGAAAGCGCTTCGCTGCGGCACATCGGGCAGCACCTGAGTGAACATATTCCAGATGAAAGTGGCAGGGAGCGGGAATTCAATGTTTGCGGCAACACCAAACTCTTTAGCTAACTCCATTTTCAACCATTGCGACATACCCGGGCTCTGAACCAGAATTTGCTCTTGTTCGAATGGGTTTTCTAATGGGTTGAGCCGTACCAACTCGACGAGTAAAGATTTTAACACGTCAACTTGGTTGGAATGGTAGACAGTAAACAAAATGCACTCACACTATTCTTGCCGCAATTGGATTGAGATTAGCATAAGTGCATAGCTTTCTTGAGAATTATACGCTTGTCAGTGCGTCAAAAGGCTACGCATTACGCACAATCACTTTATGAGGTTGATAGTAGCTGAAGTAACGCCATGCTACGTAACCTACAACACCAGTCGCCACTGTTAGCTCAAGACCCGCTAGCGTGTGCACCTGCTCAACATAATGGGCATCAATGCCTGCCTGCTGCATCCACCCTGCTAGCTTAAATAACGCAGTTGAGCCTATAACCATTGGGAAAGTAAACGCGGCATAACCAGGGCTAAATGGTAACCTCAGCAATCTGAAAAACGCGAGGTAGATAATCGCTGTCATCAATACACCAATGCCAAACAACAAACCAACAATCACAGGCGATGGCTGCGCTGACACTGTCAGATATCCTGCCAGCGATAAGCTCGCGGGTGCAGCCATAATGGCTAAGGTTGGCTTGGCTGCATCAGGTACCTGATGGGTAAACATAAAGCGATAAATCATCATTGGTAGCATCACAGCATACGCCAACATGCCGAAAATCAATGCACCATTGGCAATCAAGGCCAGGTCTGGATTTCCCGAAAATGAAACGTCCGCAACAATGATGCCCACAGGAGGTACAAACCAGCTTGGTACCATGTGATGTAGTTCAAACTCCTGAACTCGGTGGTAGATAAAGCTGACGAGGAAGACAATATGCAGGCCGACAGCACCCAACCAAAGCACATCACCCATTACTGCGGAAAAATGGCCGAGTGAATTAGACACCACCATAGTGCCCATAGCGAATGTAGGGACGACACTACCAACAACAGGGTGCGCCAAGTCCTGATTCAGCAGATGTCTATGAAACAGAAATTTGACCGCCAGAACCACGAGTAACACACTAGCTATCGCAGCTCCCACTAACTGACCATAACCATTCAAAGGTGCAAAGTTCTCCCAGCACCAACCTAAACTGGCAATCCCTAGCGCTAATCCTGCCATAGGTGTCGGTGCACCCATCACTTTTGCTTTTGTCGCTTGAATCATCATTGCCTCACATTCTTTCTTCTACGGAGACAATATTACGCTTGCTAAACGTTCGGATATATCTAATTATTTAAAACACTCGTTCAGAATAGTTTAACGTTATTATTATGGCTGCCAATATCTCCCTTAAACAGTTGAAAGTGTTCATTGCCATTACTCAGCACGACACATTGACTGCCGCCTCGGAAGCACTGTTTTTATCCAAAGCTGCCGTCAGTATGGCGTTATCAGAACTTGAGAAACAGCTCGGTCATTCATTGTTTGATCGGGTCAATAATCGCCTTGTTCTCAATCAGGAGGGACAAAAGCTGCTGCCACTGGCAGATGAATTATTGCATCGCGCTCAGGATATCGACCAGCTGTTTGACGGTGACCAAACCCTAAGCGGGCTGCTCAGAATTGGCGCCAGTGATACGATAGGTAATCAAGTCGCCCCTTATATGCTCAGCCAATTTCGCCAACAGACAGGCCACAAATCGCAGAGCTTATTTATTTCAAATTCAGCTTTGATCTGCGAGAAACTGGTCGACTATGAGCTGGATCTGGCATTAATTGAAGGCAAAACCTTACATCCTCAACTGATTTCCACTCAGTTTGGTCAAGATGAAATGTGTGTCATTTGCGCGCCAGATTCTCCCTTTGCTAAATCTCCTCAACTTCCAATCGGTGAGCTAGAAAACAGCGAATGGATTCTGCGTGAGCCCGGTTCTGGTTCACGGGAATTCTTCTTACGTGTGATTGCACCACGCCTTGAACACTGGCAAGAAGCGTTTCAGCTCAACACCACTGAAGCACTGATTAATAGCGTTTCTGCTGGCCTCGGTCTTGGCTGTTTGTCGCGCTTGTCGGCGGAACCCGCGATTCGTAGTGGTCGAGTGGTCGAACTGACGTTACCGCTGGATATGAAAAGGCGCTTCTGGTTACTGGTGCACAAAGAAAAGTATCAAAGCCCGCTACTCAAATCCTTCATCGATTTCTGTCACAACTGGCAATAAAAAAAAGGGCAGCCCCAATCACTAGGGCTGCCCTTCTAATCACTCAAACTAGAGAGATCAGACAGTGGATTCACTTGCTGGTTCGAGCACCAGTTTTTGTTCCTCTTGGTTCTGCTTCGCTGGGCTACGTTTTGCCAGTACGTAATAGAACAGTGGTGTGAGTAACAGGCCAAATACCGTGACACCAATCATGCCAGAGAACACTGCGATCCCCATGGCTTGTCGCATTTCAGCACCCGCACCGGTAGAGAACACCATAGGCACAACCCCCATAATAAAGGCGATCGATGTCATCAGAATCGGACGTAAACGCAGACGCGATGCCTCTAGAACCGCCTCCATGACAGTGAGACCTTTGTCCTGCAGTTCCTTGGCAAACTCAACGATCAGGATAGCGTTCTTGGTTGCCAGACCAACCAATACAATCAGACCAATCTGGGTAAAGATGTTGTTATCGCTGCCCCACATGATTACACCACTGATCGCCGACAATAGCGTCATCGGGATAATCAAAATAATCGCCATCGGTAAACGAACACTTTCATATTGAGCCGCCAACACCAAGAACACCAACAAGATCACCAGAGGATAAATCAGCGTGGCTGTATCACCAGCTAACTTCTGCTGGTAGGTTAGCTCTGTCCACTCATACGTCATGCCGATAGGTAAAGTCTCAGCAAGGATCTGCTCAATCGCAGCTTGTGCTTCACCTGAGCTAAAGCCAGGCATTGGGCTGCCGTTGACTTCCGCGGTCGTATACGCGTTGTAATGCATCACACGATCTGGACCTGCGCTGTAGTTAACATTAACAAAAGCCCCCAAAGGAATCATATCGCCATCGGCATTGCGAACCTTAAGCTGACGGATTTGCTCTGGTGTCTGACGGAACTCTTCATCAGCTTGAACATTGACCTGATAAGTTCTGCCAAAACGGTTGATGTCATTCACATAGGTACTACCCATGTAGGATTGAAGTGTTGAGAACACATCGTTTAGAGACAGATCCTGCTTCAACGCCTTAGTACGATCGACATCCAGATCAAGCTGAGGCACATTGACTTGATAGCTTGAGAATACGCCCGTCAATGCTGGATGCGCCCAAGCTTTCATGATCACTTGTTGAGTAACACCATACAAGGCTTCATAGCCATGGTTTGCTCTGTCTTGAATTTGGAGACGGAAGCCACCAATGGTTCCCAGCCCCTGTACAGGCGGCGGTGGGAAAATAGCGATAAAGGCATCTGGAATCGAAGCGAACTTCTGGTTCAACTGCATCGCAATCGCGTTAGCACTTAGGCTTGGGTCTTGGCGTTCATCGAAGTCGGCCAATGGTGTAAACACAATGCCGCTATTCGGGCTATTGGTGAAACCATTGATGCTCAGCCCAGGGAAAGCCACAGAATGTTCAACACCCGGTTGCACCAGTGCAATTTCCGACATTTCTCGAATCACAGCTTCAGTTCGATCCAGTGATGCTGCATCTGGTAATTGTGCAAACGCCACCAGATATTGCTTATCCTGCCCCGGTACGTAGCCCGTAGGAGTCTGATCAAACTGATAAGCTGTCAAGCCCAGCAAGCCAACATACATCAAACCAATCAAGGCACCCAAGCGGATGGTCTTGGTCACCGCGTAGCCGTATACCATAGCACCACGATTAAATAGCTTATTGAACGGCGCAAAGATAAAGCGGCCAAACAATCTATCCATAGCGCGGGTTAACCAGTCTTTCGGCTGATCGTGACCACGTAGCAATAGCGCTGATAAGGCAGGGCTTAAGGTCAGCGAGTTAATCGCTGAAATAAAGGTTGAGATAGTAATCGTCAACGCGAACTGTTTATAGAATTGCCCGGTTAGGCCAGACATAAACGCCGTCGGGATAAATACCGCCGCCAAGACTAAAGTCGTTGCAACGATTGGCCCTGTTACTTCTCGCATCGCTTTTTCAGTTGCGGCAATCGGTGCTAAACCTTCTTCAATGTTCCGCTCAACGTTTTCGACGACAACAATGGCGTCATCGACGACAATACCAATCGCTAATACCAGACCAAACAGGGACAAAGCATTGAGCGAGAACCCCATCAGATACATAAAGGCAAACGTACCAACCAGTGATACAGGCACTGCTACCAATGGGATGATAGAGGCGCGCCAAGTCTGCAAGAATAGAACAACAACCAGTACCACCAACAAGACAGCTTCAAGCAATGTCTGAACGACTGCTTCAATTGAGCCACGCACGAACACTGTTGGGTCATAAACGATCTCGTAGCTCACACCTTGTGGGAAGGTTTGCGACAACTCCTCCATCTTCGCTCGAACATCATCAGAAATCTGAATCGCGTTAGAACCAGAAGCTTGAAAAATAGGGATAGCGACCGCATCCTGATTATCCAGCATTGAGCGAAGAGAGTATGTCTCTGCGCCTAACTCAATACGTGCTACGTCTCGGAGTCGGTTAACCTGACCATCTTCACCCACTTTGATGATGATGTTTTCAAACTCTTCAACTTCGCTTAGACGACCTTTCACATTGATCAATAGCTGGAAATCAGAATCACCACTTGGTTGTGCGCCTAAACTACCCGCTGCAGCTTGTTGGTTTTGCTCCTGAATCGCGGCAATCACTTCGCTTGGATTCATGTCCAGAGCAGCAACTTTGTTTGGATCCAGCCAGATACGCATGCTGTATTCACCGCCACCAAACAGTCGAACCGCACCGACACCTTCAATACGAGCCAACTCATCTTTGACATTAAGTGCTGCATAGTTCGCTAGGTATAGCAGGTCATAACGCTCATCAGGTGAAATTAGGTGAACCACCATCGTCAGATCCGGTGATGATTTTTCTGTCACCACACCTAAGCGCTGCACAGTTTCAGGCAAGCGAGGTAAAGCGCGATCTACTCGGCTTTGAACCAGTGTTTGTGCCTTATCTACATCGGTACCGATGGCAAAGGTCACAGTTAAAGTCATTACACCATCTGATGTCGCCTGCGAAGACATATACAGCATGTCTTCCACACCATTAATCTCTTCTTCGAGTGGTGAGGCAACGGTATCGGCAATAACTTTAGGGTTTGCTCCCGGGTAGGTCGCAGTAACGACAACGGTCGGCGGCACCACTTCCGGATACTCCGTGATAGGCAACTGCCACACTGAGATCGCACCGCCGATAAAAATCAGTATCGACAATACAGAAGCGAAGATCGGCCGACGTATGAAAAACTGAGAAAACATTGCAATGATTCCTTCTTAGTTCACTTGCAAAGTCAGAAGCTCATTGCGCTGCTGATCAAGTAGCGCCTGTTGCTGGCGAATGCTCGCGAGAGTATTTTCATCCGCCATAGAGACTTCATTCGGCGTCACTGGCATATTGGCACGTACACGCTGTAGGCCATTGACGACAACCTTATCGCCCGCGTTCAAACCAGAAGCGATAATACGCAAGCCGTTTACACCTTCACCTAGTGAGATAGCGCGATACTGAACTACGTTGTCATCGCCAAGCACCAATACATACTTGTTATTCAGATCAGTACCAATCGCTTTGTTATCGATCAGAACGCCCTGATAGCTCGCTGAGCCAGCAATACGTAACTTGGCAAACATACCCGGAAGTAAGTTTTGCTTTTCGTTATCAAACACGGCGCGTACTCGAATCGTACCCGTAGTTTCGTCAATCGCGTTATCAACAAAGTCGATATAACCAAGGTGCGGATAACCGCTGTCATTCGCTAGCGCCATCTGCACCACATTTTCCGCTTCGCCGTTTGCAGGTAGAAGATTATTAAGCTGTTGATATTTCAGGTATCTACGTTCATCAACATCAAAATAGGCGTACATATGAGAAGTCGAAACTAAAGAGGTCAGCACAGTTTGACCGGTTGTCACATAGTTTCCTTTGGTGATTTCAGCATTAGAAACTTTACCGTCGATAGGTGCGCGAACCAGAGTGAACTCCAGGTCCAACTCGGCTTGAGCTAACGCGGCTTTTAATGCGGAAACACTGGCAATACTGCGCTGTTTATCTGCAAATCGGGCATCCACAGTTTCCTGAGAAATTGCTTTGGTTTTGCTAAGGCGTTGAGCACGCTCGTAATCTTTAATCGCCTGATTAAGGCTAGTTTGAGCACTGCTGAGCTCCGCTTTAAGGCGTGTCACTTCAGCCGCGAACAAACGATTGTCAATAGAAAACAGTACATCACCCGCTTCAACCACACTGCCTTCTTGGAAGTGAACTTTATCGACATAACCAGAAACGCGAGGCATCACAGTAACTGTCTGAGGTGACTCCAGACGACCTGAGTATTCATCTAACTCGGTGACTTTTTCAATTAATACTTGAGCCACTTCAACCCCAGGTGGTGGCCTTGTCGCCGCTGATTCTGCGTGCGAATCCTGACATCCCGACAGCACCAAAGGTGCTGCAATTGAGATTAGTAGAAGAGGATTTCTAAGGTGTTTACCTACCATCTCGCTATCCTTACCATTGTTTTTGTACCGATCGGTATAATAATCTCAGAATTTGAGTTAGATCAAGATAAATTTATAAAATGAATGATTACGGCATATAGACAACGTATGACAGCCGCATTACCATTTAAAGGAATTCAGGAATAAGTGACAGATAGATTTATGACAGGCGGAACTTCTGGCCGACCACGCTGTTTTGACCAAGAAACAGCGTTGGAAGAGGCATTAAAAGTTTTTTGGAATCAAGGGTATGAGGGGGCTTCACTCACAGACCTAACGAAGGCTATGGGGATTAATAAACCCAGCATGTATGCGACTTTCGGCAACAAAGAACAGCTCTTCCTGCAGGCCGTTGATATGTATAAGCGACGCGAAAGTGAGTTCTTCTATCAGGCGCTTGAACAGCAAAACATCCGCGACGTCATCACTGGAATTCTGTCTGGCTCAGCTCAAGCTCACTGCTGCAATGAAAAACCCAAAGGCTGCCTGATGATACAAGGCGCACTGGCTTGTAGCTCAGAAGCCAGCTCCATCAAGCAAACCCTAATGGCTCGTCGCAATGAGATGGGAGAAACTCTCCACCAAAGGTTTGAAAAAGCCCAACAAGAGGGTCAGTTACTCCAGGATGCTAACCCAAGAGTAATGAGCCACTACCTCGCGACTGTGCTGAATGGCTTATCTGTTCACTCGATGGATGATATTTCAGAAGAAATGATCCATGCCGTTGCGAACATGGCGATGAACAATTTGCTTTCATGCTGCATTCAGCCAGACTGATCACTCTCCTCATCGCAGAGGAGATTACGCCTCTTCTGCCCCTCACTTGTTTAGATAATCAACCAATTGCTCATACTATCAGCAAACGCATTGCCCAGCTCTCAGAGTTAAGCTAGCTATCTGGACTTAATTGGTGAAAAACTGTATAAACAGACAGTAATGAATTCCATTAATTTTGAATTAGAGGACCAACCATGGCTGTAATCGTCAAGTACGTGGTAGAACGCAACGGAGAAGAGAAAATGACTTTTACCTCTAAAGCGGAAGCTGACGCCTATGACAAAATGCTTGATATGGCTGATGAGCTTTTTGAGCTACTAGGTAAAAGTGAGTTGCTGGAAGATGAAGGCAAGCAAGAAGACTTGGCTATGTTTCTGGCGCAAAACAAAGAAGAAGTACTTTTTGCTCTTGGTGCTAAACGCAAACCTGCGCCAAAGAAAAAGACCATTGAGGCGGTTGAAGACGCTGAAGAAGATTCAGCTCAAGAAGACGCAGCGTAACAACACGCTCAACAGATGTATAAAACCTCAGCAATGGCTGAGGTTTTTTGTTTTAGGGGAAACAAATCACCTCACGTTTACCCTAATTCCTTGCTCCTCTCTGAGTTACTATTTCTATTATCTAGCTTTCATGAGAAAATTTAGATGAGTTATATTGTCGAAGTATGTATCGATAACATTGAATCCCTTCACCTTGCTATTGAAGGTGGTGCAGGCCGGATTGAACTTTGTTCATCACTGGCACTAGGTGGTCTCACACCAAGCTTTGGTTTGATGAAACAAGCAGGCAAACTCTCATCTGTGCCTGTGTATGCCATGATTCGTCCTCGTCAGGGCGACTTTCTCTACACCGAGCAAGAGATTGAAAGCATGCTGATTGATATCGAAGCGGCTGCCGATGCTGGTTTACAAGGTGTAGTTCTTGGGACCTTGAATGAGGATGGTCATATTGATATGAACGCCGCTCAACGTCTGGTCAATCAAGCCAAATCCCTCAAACTAGGCGTCACTTTCCATCGCGCGATTGACCAATGCGCCGATTATCAGAGATCTATTGAAGATATTGCGGAACTTGGCTGCGAACGTGTTCTTACATCGGGGCTTGCTACTAATGTCGATCAAGGCCTTGATGTTCTTCGACACATGGTGGAGCTTGCTGACGATCGCTTCTCAATTATGGCAGGTGCTGGCCTAAACGCGGAAAATGTCTACAAAATCGTTTCTGAATCTGCGGTTCAGGAAGTGCATTTATCGGGTAAATCCACACGGCTAAGCAAAATGAAGCTCATCGCGGAGCAAGCCAAAATGGGTAATCAGAATATTGATGATTTTGTTGTTCCGGTTACTGATCCACAAGCGATTGAAAAGGTAGTAAAAGCTCTCACTTCTTCGTGATTATTCTCTCCCGTCTGAGTTTGAAATGCTAACCTTTTGATAGCAAAAGGAGAGTCTTATGAGTAAAAGCAAACTGGATAAAAAGTTTTACGAAAAGGAACTGGCTCGACTTCAAGTTGAATTGGTTAAGCTGCAAGAATGGGTCAAGCAAAAGGGCCTCAAAGTCGTTGTGCTCTTTGAAGGGCGGGATGCAGCGGGTAAAGGCGGAGTCATCAAACGTATCACTGAGAAGCTCAACCCTCGTATCTGTCGCATTGCAGCCCTACCGACCCCAACCGAAAAAGAAAAGACCCAATGGTATTTCCAGCGCTACGTAGCGCATCTTCCCGCGGCTGGTGAAATGGTTTTATTTGACCGTAGCTGGTACAACCGTGCAGGCGTCGAAAAAGTCATGAACTTCTGTACTCAAGAACAGTATGACGAATTTCTGCGATCATGCCCCGAATTTGAACGTATGTTGCAGCGTTCTGGGATTATCTTACTCAAATATTGGTTTTCAGTTTCAGATGAAGAGCAGGAGAAGCGCTTCCTTGAACGGATTAACACACCGGTGAAGCGCTGGAAGTTCAGCCCAATGGACTTAGAATCTCGCAATCGCTGGGCAGAATATTCTGCAGCCAAAGACAAAATGTTTGCTTACACCGATACCAAGCAGTGTCCATGGTGGGTCGTACCCTCTGATGACAAAAAGCGCGCTCGGTTAAACTGTATTAGCCATCTACTTGAACAAATTGAGTATCAGGATATTACCTACCCAGAGATCGAGCTACCAGAGCTCAACAAAGAAGGTTATATTCGAGCTCCCATTGAAGAGCAAACTTTTGTTCCCGAAAAATACTGAAGCTCGTCAAGCGACTAGAAGAAACAGTATGTCGCTGCGTGTTTAGCGCAACGCATCATCAATACTTTGTTCACCCAGATGGCGCACATCTTTGCCTTTAACAAAATAGATGATGTATTCGCAGATGTTTTGGCAGCGATCCCCTACTCGCTCAATTGCGCGTGCAGACCACATAACTTGGAGAATATGAGGAATATTCTTCGGATCTTCCATCATATAAGTCATCAATTGACGGATAACGGCTTCATACTCCGCATCAATTTTATCATCCAGCTTGTACACTTCTGCAGCTGAATCGACATCCATTCGCGCAAACGCATCCAAAACCTGATGCAACATACCTATTGCTTGACGACAGAGTGGTTCAAGGGAAACCTGGAACATCTGCTCTTTTGATGACGGACTTTCAATCGCCACATAAGCCATTTTGGTTGCCACGTCCCCAATTCGCTCAAGATCGGTGATGGTCTTGATGATCGCCATGATCAAGCGTAAGTCTTTAGCCGTTGGCTGACGTTTGGCGATGATTCGCGTGCAAGCTTCATCGATAGAGACTTCCATCGCATTTACTTTATGATCGTCACGTACGACTTTACGCGCTAGCTCAATATCCTCTTTGTGCAGTGCCTGCATAGCAAAAGATAACTGCTGCTCAACCAGCCCTCCCATCGTCAGTACGTGGGTTCGGATGGATTCTAATTCGACATTAAACTGTCCTGATATGTGACGTCCAAAGTTCATGAAATATCGGTATCTCCCTTATTATCCGTATCTACCTGTGATGTAATCTTCCGTTTGTTTTTTCAATGGTGAAGTGAAAATTGAGTCGGTATCTGAATACTCGATCAACTTACCCATATGAATAAACGCCGTATGATCGCTAACACGCGCTGCTTGTTGCATGTTATGAGTGACAATAACTACAGTATATTTGGTTTTAAGATCATTGATCAGTTCTTCAATGGTCAAAGTGGAAATTGGGTCTAGTGCCGAGGTAGGCTCGTCAAGAAGTAATACTTCAGGTTCAATCGCAATGGCACGAGCAATCACCAAACGCTGCTGCTGACCACCAGATAAACCAAACGCATTCTCATGTAGCCTGTCTTTCACCTCTTCCCATAGCGCCGCAGCACGCAGAGAGCGCTCAACAGCATCATCGAGAACTCGACTGTTGCGAATACCCTGCAAACGTAAGCCATAAACCACATTTTCATATATCGATTTTGGAAATGGATTCGGGCGTTGAAACACCATCCCAACACGGCGGCGTAGTGTCGCCACATCAACCTGCGGGTGGTAAATGTTTTTGCTATGCAGTTTCACTTTCCCTTCCACGCGGCACCCTTCAACCAGATCGTTCATTCGGTTGATACAACGTAAAAGTGTCGACTTGCCACAACCCGAAGGACCTATAAATGCGGTCACTTGTCCTTTAGGAATGCGCATAGAAATATCGCTCAATGCCTGGGTATTCTGGTAAAACAGGTTCAGATCTTCGATTGCAATCGCAGTCTGTTCTTCACTCAGGTTGTTGACGTCTAATGGCGCTTGATAGCCCAATGTCTGATTAACTGAAAACATCTCTTAATCTTGCCCCAGAGTTCGATATTTCTCGCGTAGGTTATTGCGAATACTGATCGCCGTCAGGTTCAGCCCGACGATGACACTCACCAGCAAGAACGACGTCGCATAAACCAACGGCCTTGCACTTTCAATATTAGTGGTTTGGAAACCAACATCATAGATGTGGAAACCTAAATGCATGAATTTTCTATCCAGATGCAAAAATGGGAATTGGCTATCAACCGGCAAGCTAGACGCCAGTTTTACCGCCCCCACCAGCATCAAAGGCGCTACCTCGCCAGCTGCACGGGCAACTGCTAGAACTAGTCCAGTAATGATCGCGGGGCTTGCCATTGGTAATACAATTCGCCACATCGTCTCAAACTGAGTGGCTCCGAGCGCCAAAGAACCATGACGGACGGAACTCGGGATGCGGGTCAAACCTTCTTCGGTAGCCACAATCACAACAGGAAGTGTCAGTACCGCCAGTGTCAGCGCTGACCAAAGCAGGCCCGGCGTACCAAATGTCGGCGTTGGTAACTTCTCAGCATAAAACAGAGAATCGATTGAACCGCCTAATGTATAAACAAAAAAACCAAGTCCAAACACACCATAAACAATTGAGGGGACACCGGCGAGGTTTATAACCGCGACACGAATCAAACGAGTAAAAGCATTATTTTGGGCGTATTCGTGGAGATAAATCGCAGCAATCACACCCAGTGGCATAACGATAATCGACATGATCAGCACCAGCAGAACCGTACCGAACATGGCAGGAAAAACGCCACCTTCAGAGTTCGACTCTCTAGGATCATCGGATAAGAATTTCCATGCCTGATGTGCCCACTGAACCACTTTTTCAGCTACCGTCATTTGATTCGGATACCAGACATCCAAGATCCGACTAAGTGGGATTCGGTACTGATTGCCCTTCATATCTTCGACAATCAGGCCTTGCTGAGCCAATGCTAATCTCAGAGCATCCAACTGAGATTCCATTTCCGCGAGCTGCTGGCTAAGCATGCTCGATTGAGCGTCGTAACGTTTGATGAATTCGGCATCTAAGCGACCATTCAGCTCACGTCTTTTCTTCTCTAAACGCAACCTGTCAGCCTGAGCGCTGATCACTTTGATCTGCTTCTCTACCAAACGGTCAATTTTAGTACGTTGCTTATCGGCAAATGCCAGCGCGCTTTCAACATCGGTTTTAGCCCGCTCGCTTACCTTGCCATCAGCAGTAAAATATCCTTTCGGTTGACCGTAAAAGTCCCCACCTCGAGTCCGTTCAATCACCGCCCAACCTTCAGGCTTTGAACGTTCAAGTAAATCGACTTCCAGAATAGAAACAAAATCAGCAGGGTAAATATCCCGATTGGCAATCTTAATACTCAGTCTTTGAACTAAGCCTTTCTCCTCGACTTCGGGAGTGAGCGCAATGTCCATTTCGCGTAAGTGGCTGATCGGCACATATTCTTCGGCATAAAGCTGACCAATCAAGACGTCACCCTGTTCAGTTTTCCACTGATAAAGGGGAGCAGGCCAGAAATAGGACAAACCTTTCCAACCGATAAGCAGCAGCAAACCAAGCACTGACAGCAAACTAATGCTGACTGCTCCGCCTGTTAGCCAGACCCACGGTGAACCGGACTTTAGCCACTTAAACACGAACAATGCCCCTCGGATAACTTCGATTACAGCGCACGATATTTATCCCTTAACCTTTGACGAACCCATTCCGCGAGCGAGTTAACCGCGAAAGTAAACACCAGCAAAATCAGCGCCGCCAAAAACAGAATACGATAATGAGAGCTGCCCACTTCAGACTCAGGCATTTCAACGGCAATCGTGGCAGACAGGGTGCGCATACCTTCTAAAATATTCCAATCCATGATTGGCGTATTACCTGTAGCCATTAGTACAATCATGGTCTCGCCGACGGCACGCCCTAGCCCCATCATGATGGCAGAAAAGATGCCTGGGCTTGCGGTGAGTAACACAACATGAACCAGGGTTTGCCACGGCGTAGCACCTAACGCCAGAGAACCATCTGATAGATGTTTTGGCACCGAGAAAATCGCATCTTCTGCAATGGTAAAAATTGTGGGGATCACGGCAAAGCCCATCGCAAAACCGACCACCAGTGCGTTACGTTGGTCAAAACCAATTCCCTGCTCGGCAAGATACGCACGGATATCGCCATTAAATAACCACTGTTCGATATTGGTGCTCTGGCCCAAAATCACGACAGTAAACAACACCATCGCCGGCATAAGAATCAACGCATGCAAACCATTGGGGAATCGACTGCTCCATGTACGTGGTAGTTTGTGCCAAATCGCCCCGATGGCAACGGTTGAAATGGGTAAGAACAACATCAACGACACCACAGCCGCCAGGTGGCTCTCTACAATCGGCGCAAACCATAGCCCGGCTAAAAAACCAATGATCACGGTTGGCAGCGCTTCCATCAGTTCAATCGAAGGTTTTACCACGCGGCGCATAGATGGCGTCATAAAGTAGGCCGTGTAGATGGCGCCTAATACGGCAATCGGCACAGCAAACATCATGGCAAATGCCGCTGCTTTTAACGTACCAAATGCGATGGGTACAAGGCTGAATTTGGCTTCAAACTCATCGTTAGCCGATGTAGTTTGCCAAACAAATTCCGGCTCTGGATAACTTTCATACCAGACTTTCTGCCATAGTGAAGATAATGAGATTTCAGGGAATGGATTATCAACGTAAGCCACATTGAGCTGCGAGTCGGATAGGGTTAGCAGGTGCTTTTCATTGTTAGACATTGCCGCCAGTTGCGGCGCTTTATCGTAAGCTCGTTTAAAGATCACCAGTTTTTCGCTGGTGGTGTAATGGCTTTGGACCGTACCATTGATGTAAAAGCTGTAAAAACCCTTGCGATACGTATCAGGCAGCAAGAATTGCAGCTGCGACGCCAGTTTAAAATCGCGAATTTGAGTGAGGTGTCTTTGCCCATCACTCAACACATCAAACCATTGAGAGACGAGTCCATCCTGATGACTGACCAACAAAGAATATGCGCCAGACAGCAGTTTAATATCCGTCACCGCGTGTTTGTTCTCGCCCTGACTCAAATCAACCACTTCACGTACTACAAAGCTTTCAATACCTTTTTTGGCAATCACAACTTCAGAACCGGTTCTTAGATAAAGCGTGTTGCCATCAGGCGTGAGAAGCAACTGGTCGAGATCGACAAATGGCTTAGGAAACTCGAAGTTCTGAATGTGTTGATTAGCATCACGCCAACGAATTCGAACGCGGTTATCTTGGTAATAACCGGCTAAGGTGACGTTGCTATCCACAGCAAAAGCAAACGACTTTAGCGCCGAGCCTGACTCTGTCTGCAAATCAAAATCGAGAGAAAAACTATCCACTTCGGGAGAAAATATACGCTGCTCGCCTTGCAGAAGACTGGTCATCTCAGGCCGATATAACAACACTTGCCCGTTAGCCGCTGCCGCACCTAACCAGCCCTGAGCAGGGTTAGCCGAGCTGTACAGTGAGTACTCGGTACCTAGTTCAACCGATAAACTAGGCTGCTGTGACAAGGTCGTCAACGACCAAAAGTCAACATAGCCGGCCTTAGATACCACATAGGCATGCTGGCCATAATCATCAATTCCAGCTGCCACTGGCGCTTTAGTGGTAATCGATTGGGTAGCAACATTTGGAGTGAATTTTGCGTCAGAAAAAAGAGGCAGGACCATCATTGCCAGATAAACGAAGATCAAAACCAGCGCAGCCAAAACACCGACACCGCCTGTCGATACCGCTAGCCGAACTAAACGATCTTTGATTAGTCGCTTTCGATCACGTTCTCGCAATGAAAATTCGGCTTTGGCCATTTCTCTCACTTACCTGCATTTGCCCACGGGTATAATATTTCGATTAGGTGACAATTATATTACAGATCGCAATAAACAACTGAAAATAATGCAATAAGATCGTGCAATAAAAGTGTCATATAAACCCCTTAATTTCTAATCCAGTTTTATTTTTACCACCTAAATTTGGTTAGACTCGTCAGTAAAGGTCAGGTTATGAGTGCAGAAAAGCTTTACATTGAAAAAGAATTGAGTTGGTTGTCTTTCAATGAACGAGTGCTCCAAGAAGCCGCAGATAAAACGGTGCCACTCATCGAAAGAATTCGATTTTTAGGTATATTTTCCAATAATTTAGATGAGTTTTATAAAGTCCGATTTGCTGATGTCAAACGGCGAATCCTAATCAATCAGGAGCGTGGTGGTAACGACAACTCCAAACACTTGCTGACTAAAATGCAGACTAAGGCTCTCAAACTCAACGAACGCTTCGATGAGTTGTACGCTGAGCTAATCCGCGACATGGCACGCCGACGCATCTTCCTAGTCAATGAAACTCAACTCAACGAGTCGCAAGAAAAGTGGATCAAAAAATACTTCCGTAATCAGGTACTCCCGCATATCACCCCTCTTCTAATGCGAGACGATATTGATGTCCTGCAGTTTCTTAAAGATGAGTACGCTTACATCGCGGTTGAACTACGTAAAGAAGAACAAAATCAGTATGCGTTGATCGAGATCCCAACTGATCACCTGCCCCGCTTTGTGATGGTACCCGAGCAGAAAGGCAAACGACGCAAAACCATTATCTTGCTCGACAACATAATTCGTTATTGCCTTGATGAGCTGTTTAGCGGCTTTTTTGATTATGAAGAGCTGAACGGTTACGCAATGAAAATGACTCGCGACGCAGAATATGATCTTAGCCATGAGGTGGAACATAGTCTGCTCGAACAAATGTCAGAAGGGGTAAGTCAGCGTCTGACGGCAATGCCAGTCCGCTTCGTTTATGAACGTGATATGCCGGAAGAAATGTTGGAGTTTCTGTGCCATAAACTGCAAATATCCAACTACGACAGTTTGATCCCCGGTGGGCGTTACCACAATTTCAAAGACTTCATCGGCTTTCCCAATGTCGGACGCGAGTATTTAGAAAACAAGCCATTGCCACCGATGAAATGTGCAGATTTCGACGGCTATGCCAACAAATTTGATGCGATCAAGAATCAGGACATTCTACTTTACTACCCGTACCACAGCTTTGAGCATATTTCTGAGTTAGTCCGTCAAGCTTCGTTCGACCCTAGGGTGCTCAGCGTTAAGATCAATATTTACCGAGTTGCCAAAGACTCTCGTTTAATGAACTCATTGATCGATGCAGTACACAATGGCAAGCAGGTCACGGTTGTTGTAGAACTGCAAGCTCGATTCGACGAAGAAACCAATATCGAATGGTCAAAGGTCCTGACCGAAGCAGGCGTGCAAGTCATTTTTGGCGCACCGGGTCTGAAAATCCATGCTAAGCTGCTACTCATTAGCCGTCGAGAAAACGATGAGATCGTACGCTACGCCCATATCGGAACTGGTAACTTTCATGAAAAAACGGCCCGCATTTATACCGATTTTTCTCTACTCACTGCAGATCCGGAAATCACCAATGAAGTACGTAATGTCTTCGGATATATCGAAAACCCATACCGCCCAGTGAAGTTTGAACACCTGATTGTTTCACCACGTAACTCACGCCAACAACTGTATCGTTTGATCGACAGTGAAATCGCCAATGCCAAAGCTGGTAGAAAGGCCGCCATTACCCTGAAAGTGAATAACATAGTCGACAAAGGGCTAATTAATAAGCTCTACGGTGCCAGCGCTTCTGGAGTAGATATCAAGATGATCATCCGCGGGATGTGTTCATTGGTCCCTGGAGTCGAAGGAGTGAGTGAAAATATCAAGATCATCAGCATCGTTGATCGTTTTCTTGAGCACCCGCGGGTCATCATCACCCACAATGACGGCGATCCACAAGTTTACATTTCCTCTGCTGACTGGATGACGCGCAATATCGACTACCGCATCGAAGTTGCTGCTCCAGTACGTGACCAACGTCTTAAACAGCGAATTATTGATATCATTAACATCCACTTTACGGATACAGTAAAGGCCCGCTGGATAGACAAAGAAATGAGCAATACCTATGTTCCAAGAGGTAACCGTAAGAAAGTTCGCTCGCAGATTGCCATTTACGACTATCTTAAAAATGTAGAAAAACAAACAAAGAAACGTAAACAACACTCCCTTACTGATGACTCAATCTCTGGAAATTCGTGATGTTGCGGCGATTGACCTTGGTTCTAACAGCTTCCACATGGTGGTGGCTCGTGTCGTAGACCAAGATCTGCAACTGGTCAGCCGACATAAGCAACGAGTCCGTCTCGCTGCTGGATTAGATGCTCAAAAAAATCTAGATAATGCTTCGATTGAACGAGGCCTTGAATGCCTTGCTATGTTTGCGGAACGCCTGCAAGGCTTTGAGGAATGCAATGTACGTATTGCGGCTACACATACTCTCCGCCAAGCAAACAATGCCCACATTTTCCTCCAACGAGCGAGAGAAGTACTGCCATTTCCTATTGAAATCATCCCCGGTGTCGAAGAAGCACGTTTAATCTATCTTGGGGTTGCACACACACAGCCAGAGTCAGATTCAAAACTTGTGGTTGATATTGGTGGCGGCAGTACTGAGATGATCATTGGCAAGGGGTTTGACCCAGCGCTCATCAACAGTAAACAAATGGGCTGCGTCAGCTATACCAAGCTTTACTTCGCTAACGGCAAGCTCTCGCGCAAGAATTTTGCTAAAGCAATACTCGCAGCCGAACAAAGATTAGAATCCATTGCTCATCGATACTGTAAGAAAGGTTGGGAGATTGCGTTTGGCTCGTCAGGTACAATTAAAGCGATTCGAGAAGTCTTAATTGGTATGGGCTTTGAGGATGGCATTATTCACGCTAAGCGTCTCGATAAGTTAGTCGAAAAACTATGCGAATGGCCCTCGATTGAGGATATTGAACTCAGTGGGTTAACCCCCGATAGAAAGCCTGTTTTTGCCGCCGGCGTGGCCATTCTTATCGCGATCTTTAAAGACCTCAAAATTGACGAAATGCACTTTTCAGAAGGCGCGTTACGTGAAGGCTTGCTGTTCGAAATGGAAGATGGCTTTAAACGCTCAGATATCCGGATGAGAACCACGGAAAACCTAGCCAGCAAGCATTTAGTTGATCTTGCCCATGCGGCAAAAATTAAACATCAAGCGCAATCTTTCCTGCAACAGGTGCATCAGGATCTCGGTATCAAAAAGAGCTCAGAGCTGTTTGATTTGCTCGACTGGAGCGCGCTGCTTCATGAGGTCGGTCTCAGCATCAGTTTACAAGCCTTCCACCGTCATTCTGCTTATATTCTTCGCCACACCTACATGCCAGGGTTTAACCGCGAACAACAAACGGTGCTGGCCATGCTAGTCCGCTTCCAGCGTAAGGCACTTAAACTACATGAAATGGAAGACTTCACGCTCTTTAAGAAAAAACACATCATTGGTGTAATTCGTATCTTGCGCCTCGCTATCTTACTCAACGGCCAACGTAACGAAGACGCTTTGCCAAAACTGATGTTGAGCATAGACGGCGATAGATGGATATTGAGTTCAGAAGATAACGAGTGGCTAGAGCACAACAAACTGCTGCACGCTGATTTGATGACGGAACAAGAATACTGGAACAACGCTGGTTGGGCGCTGAATTTTTAGTTGTATAGCCTGTGGTGCTCGATAGATGTTGGTAGTGTTATCAGGTCACCTCGAGCGAGTTTTATACACGCACGATGACGAACTTAGGATCAGACGGTTAATCGACAATGCCTACTTTTGCCAACTCACTACGTGCAATCTCTGCGGATATCGGCACATAACCATCTTTTTCAACCAGTTTTTGCCCTTGCTGTGAGTACATAAAGCGAATAAATTCTCGCTCAATCGGCGGTAAGGGTTTAAACGGGTTCTTGTTTACGTAGACATAGAGATAACGTGATAGTGGGTACTTACCTTTAAGAATATTTTCCTGACTCGCCTCAATGTAATCCTCACCCTGCTTAGCAATGGGTATCAGTTTCACTCCAGAGACTTGGTAACCTACCCCAGAGTAACCAATGGTATTGATTGCAGAGGCAACAGACTGAACAACGGATGCCGAGCCTGGCTGCTCATTGACATTACTTTTGAAGTCTCCACCACACAGCGCATTATTCTTAAAGTATCCGTAGGTACCAGAGACCGAGTTACGCCCAAACAGCTGCATAGTGCGTTTAGCCCAATGATAATCGAGCCCTAGTTCAGACCAAGTAGAGATAGACTGAGTCCCGCCACAACGCAGTGTTGCAGAAAAAATATTGTCTAGCTGAGTAAAGTTTAGCCCTTTCAGCGGGTTATCTCGGTGAACGAAAATTCCAATCGCATCAATGGCAATTCGGAGTTCTGTTGGCTTATAGCCGTGTTCACGCTCAAAGGCTTCAATTTCCCGATTTCGCATCGGCCGGCTCATTGGGCCGAATTGAGCGGTACCTTCGGTTAATGCTGGCGGAGCCGTTGAAGAACCAGAGGCTTGTACCTGACCATTCACGCTCGGGTAAAGTTGCTTAAACTCTTCTACCCACAAGGTTGTCATGCCGGCTAATGTGTCAGAACCAACACTGGTTAAACTCCCGGTAACACCGGGGACTTTTTGATATTCAGATAGGTTCGCCAAAGCCGCTTGAACACCAAAGGAAAAGCTGGCAGAAACAATAAGAGTAGTGAGCGCTAACTTCATTAACTCACCACCAAACGCGGTGGCAACACGAATGAGAATTTGCTGCCAGCCCCCACTTCGGATTGTATTTCTAAATGCGAGTCGTGATGCGTCAGAGCATGTTTCACGATCGCCAGCCCAAGGCCGCTTCCTCCGGTATCCCTAGAGCGTGCTTTATCCACTCGATAGAAACGCTCAGTGAGTCGGTGTAGGTGTTGAGGCTCAATACCTTCACCACCATCTTCCACTTCTAAACATGCACCTTGCGCAGTCTGATACCAACGAACCCGTACATCCGCGCCTGCTGGTGTGTATTTCACTGCGTTATAAACCAAGTTTGAAATGGCACTACGTAGTTGGTCTTCATCTCCAAGTACGCGTAGGCTGTTATCAATATCAAAGTTCAGCTTATGTTGCTGATCACCACTCAGGCTCGCCGCTTCTTTCTCTAACACATCTAGCATTGCGGGGACATTCACTACATCTTCCAGTTCATGCATGGGCGCCGCTTCAATCTTAGATAGTGTGAGCAGTTGATTAACCAAACTGTTCATACGATTGAGCTGCTCTGTCATGACACCATGGGCTTTGGTCCACATTGGGCCAACTACCGTATCTGGGTCTTCGGTCATTTCCAGATAGCCTTGCAATACCGTCATTGGCGTGCGTAGCTCGTGAGAAACATTGGCAAAGAAGTTACGACGCATGCCTTCCAACTGTTTAAGCTGGGACACATCACGCACTACCATCAGGTGCTCACCTTCAGTGTACGGCACAATACGCAGCTCAAGCATGCGCTCAACATTGAGTGGCGAGCGCATCTCTAGAGGCTCAGAAAAGTCTTGTTTATTAAGATACTTAATGAAATCTGGCGTGCGGATAAGGTTAGAAATCGGCTGACCTGAATCGTCCGGCCAACGGAAACCGAGTAAGTGTTGAGCGAGCTTATTACACCAAACAATGTTGCCTTCACTACGAAACACTACAACCGCATCCGGTAAGGATTCAGCACCATTGCGGAATCGGCGAATAAGATTGGTCAGCTCTTTGCGCTTTTTGCGCTGGCGCTGCTGCAAGCGGTAGATACCGTTAAACAACGATTCCCAGTTACCGCTTCCCGAAGGTGGTGTCAGGCGCTTTTCATCCCACAACCACGCAGACAGGCGCATCTGATTATGCAGATGCCATACAAGCTGCAAAACCGTAGCCGCTAGAAGCAACCACGGCATATGACCGAAAATCCATCCGACAATCACCCAAGGGGTGTAAAAAAAAGCCAGCTCCCAGGCTAGCTTTTTCCAAGTTAACCGCTCTACCACTTACCTCTCCAGATGGTAAATTTAAATTATGCCTTGGTTGAGAAACGGTAGCCTGCACCACGTACCGTCTGAATCAACTTGTCATGGCCAGCCGCTTCTAATGCCTTGCGCAGACGACGAATATGCACATCAACAGTACGGTCTTCAACATACACGTTGGTTCCCCATACGTTGTTCAGCAGTTGCTCTCGACTGTAAACACGCTCTTGGTGCGTCATAAAGAAGTGCAGCATCTTGAACTCAGTTGGGCCCATATCCAGTGGCTGGTCGTTCGCGGTTACACGGTGCGAGACAGGATCCAGTTTCAAGCCCTGCACATCAATCACATCTTCTAGTGCCGTTGGCGTCACACGGCGAATCACCGCTTTAAGACGCGCCACCAGCTCTTTTGGCGAGAATGGCTTAGTGATGTAGTCATCTGCGCCGACTTCCAGACCACGAACTTTATCTTCTTCTTCACCACGTGCTGTTAACATCACAACTGGAATATTGCGCGTCAGCTCTTCACGTTTCATGTGTTTGATGAAGTTGATGCCGCTGCCACCAGGTAGCATCCAGTCTAACAACACTAGATCTGGGAAGGGTTCAGCTAGCTTAGTCACCGCACTATCGTAGTCTTCAGCTTCGACGGCTTGGTAACCTTTTTGCTCAAGAACAAAGCAAAGCATTTCACGAATTGGTGCTTCGTCTTCAACAACCAGAATCCTTCTAGACATAATTGAGTAACCTTTGAGTTAGTTGAATTTAATCGGGCATTTACCCTTTGCAACGATAGGCATTATTACCATCAATTATGACACTTTTGTGACCTTTGAAAACAAATTTTCATATAACTTTCATCCCACTATTGCGCGCTTACATTAGGACAAGCACAGCAAAAGTCTTTATGATGAGCGGCCAAACTTCAGGTATAGAGAAAGTGTATGTGGTTTAAAAACTGTCTGGTTTACCGTTTTAACCGAGATATTGAATTCAAAGCAGACGAGCTGGAAAAGCAGCTTGAAGAGTTTCGTTTTACGCCTTGTGGTAGTCAGGACAAACAAAAGTTTGGCTGGGTCACTGCAATGGGTAAACATGGCGACATGATGACTCACGTGTCTGAAAACCGCATTCTGATCTGCGCGAAGAAAGAAGAGAAAATGCTACCAGCGTCTGTCATCAAAGAATCACTCAATGCAAAAGTTGAGGCAATGGAAGCACAAGAAGGTCGACCTCTGAAGAAAAAAGAGAAAGATAACCTCAAAGATGACATTGTCATGGATTTGCTCCCGCGCGCATTTAGCCGCAGCAACCATACCTTTGTTCTTATTCTGCCTAAAGAAGGCTTTATTCTGGTCGATGCCAGCAGCTATAAGAAAGCAGAGGATGTTCTCGCCCTTCTACGTAAGACCATGGGTAGCCTACCTGTTGTGCCAGCCATTCCAGAAAAAGCCGTTGAAACCACGTTAACTGAATGGGTGAAAACGGGCGACACTCCGGTTGGGATGCAGATGTTAGACGAAGCTGAACTGAAGTCGGTTCTCGAAGAAGGCGGCGTGATCCGCTGTAAGAAACAAGAGCTAACGGCCGACGAAATTCGCAATCACATTGATGCCGATAAAGTCGTGACCAAACTAGCTCTTTGGTGGCAGGAGCGTATTGAGTTCATTCTGGCAGAAGACGGCAGCATCAAGCGTATTAAATTCTCTGATGATCTGAAAGATCAGAATGATGATATTCCTCGTGAAGATCAAGCAGCACGATTTGACGCTGATTTCTCACTCATGTGCGGTGAGTTAAGCGCATTCCTGCCCAACTTATATGAGTGTTTAGGCGGCTTACCTCACCCTAACGCTTAGTCCATTCTCTAGGTGCTCGGCATGCTCGAGCGCCTACCTATAATCTCCTTACCTAAGTTATGGACTTTTTTCTAGTCACAGGTCACGTTTTGGCGTAAAATTTGCGCCCCAATTCCATAAGGTGGAATGGACCTGACTTGAGATCAGACTAAGAGAATTATGAAATGACAACTGAGAAAGCATTCGTACCAGAGCTACTGTCACCAGCGGGTAGCCTAAAAAATATGCGTTACGCCTTTGCCTATGGTGCAGACGCGGTATACGCAGGCCAGCCTCGTTACAGCCTTCGCGTACGTAACAACGAGTTCAACCACGAAAACCTAAAAATTGGTATCGACGAAGCGCACGCCCAAGGCAAAAAGCTTTACGTGGTATGTAACATCCAGCCGCACAACTCCAAGCTAAAGACCTTCATCCGTGACCTGAAGCCGGTGGTTGAAATGGGCCCTGATGCGCTCATCATGTCAGATCCTGGTCTGATTATGATGGTTCGTGAAGCATTCCCAGAAATGCCAATTCACCTGTCCGTTCAAGCCAACGCCGTCAACTGGGCAACGGTTAAATTCTGGGCAGCTAATGGCGTTGAACGCGTGATTGTTTCTCGCGAGCTTTCTCTGGAAGAGATCGAAGAAATTCGTCAGCACTGCCCTGAAACTGAACTTGAAGTCTTCGTTCATGGTGCACTTTGTATGGCTTATTCGGGTCGTTGTCTTCTATCCGGTTACATCAACAAACGTGACCCTAACCAAGGTACATGCACCAATGCATGTCGTTGGGAATACAACGTCGAAAAAGGCAAAGAGAACGACTCTGGCGATATCGTTGAAGCCTTCGACCCCAATGAAGCACAAGCGGTTGAAGTGCAAGATGAGCGCCCTGAGGCAACACTTGGTCTAGGTAAACCAACCGACGAAGTGGTACTGCTTTCTGAAAGCCACCGCCCAGAAGAAAAGATGGCGGCGTTCGAAGATGAGCACGGCACTTACATCATGAACTCAAAAGACCTGCGTGCCATTCAGCACGTTGAGCGTCTAACTAAAATGGGTGTCCACTCACTCAAGATTGAAGGTCGTACTAAGTCATTCTACTACTGTGCACGTACTGCACAGGTTTATCGTAAAGCGATCGACGATGCTGTCGCAGGCAAGCCATTCGATGAAAGTCTGATGACAACACTTGAGAGCCTAGCTCACCGTGGCTACACAGAGGGCTTCCTGCGTCGTCATACGCACGATACTTACCAAAATTACGACTACGGTTATTCTGTCTCTGATGCTCAGCAATTTGTCGGTGAGTTCACGGGGAAACGTCGTGGTGATCTTGCTGAAGTGGAAGTGAAGAATAAATTCATTGTGGGTGACAGCCTTGAGCTGATGACACCGAAAGGTAACGTTGTCTTTACCCTAGAAGCGATGGAAAACCGTAAATCACAACCCGTTGATGACGCAAAAGGAAATGGCCACTTTGTCTTCATTCCTGTACCACAAGACATGAACCTAGAATACGGCCTGTTAATGCGCAATCTCAACAATGGTCAGGATACCCGTAACCCAACAGGTAAATAACCATGGCGTTGTTGATCACGGATAAGTGCATTAATTGTGATATGTGTGACCCAGAGTGCCCAAATGGCGCGATCACCATGGGTGACACTATCTTTGAGATCGACCCCGATCTTTGCACCGAATGTAAAGGCCATTATGAGCAACCGACCTGCCAGTCTGTGTGCCCGATCACCAAGTGCATCATCACTGACCCAAACCATGTCGAAACTGAAGAACAGCTTCTAGAGAAATTCGTCATCATTCAAGGACTAGCTTAACCCTGAAGCTATCATTAAAACGCCGCTCAACTGAGCGGCGTTTTGGTTATTGTTTGCTGTCTTTTGCTATTTGTAGCTTAGCTCCGTCGCCTTACCTTTGAAGATTCGATAAACCGCGAAGGTATAAAGTAAGATCATCGGCATTACGACCATCACACCATAACCGACAATCATCAAAGTCGCAGGGGAAGAAGCCGCCTGCTTGGCTGTCATCATTCCCGGCACTACCTCAGGAAAAAAGCTATAAGCAAGTCCAAGGAAACTCAAAGCAAAGATCACCGTAACCCCAAAGAACGGCCAGCGAGCACCAAGGTCATTGACCATAGGAACCTGACGAAGATAGCGATCGACAAGGAATATCGTCATTAACACGATAATCGGCACGGGGGCCAGTAGTAACATTTCAGGGAAACTAAACCAGCGCAATGCAACCTGTTCATTGACTATCGGATTCACAACGCTGACAACCAAGATGCCAGTGGCGGCAACCCACCCCGCTCTTCGGGACCATCGTGCGGAACGGATCTGTAGATCGCCTGCGGTTTTCAATACCAACCAAGCGCCACCGATATAGACATAAGCAGCAGCGACACACAAAGCACTCAACCAAGCAAAACCCAGAGCTTCACTACTTTGCTCAAACCCCATAATGTAACGACCGACCATATAACCTTGCGTCAACGCAGCGATCAATGAACCGACTCTGAAGCACCAATCCCAATGTGTTTTATGGTCTGCATTGGCCTTCGCTCGAAAGTCAAATGCAACACCACGCATAATAAGCGCTATCAACATAATAGCTGTCGGTAAGTAAAGTTCAATCAGGATCAAACTGTGTGCCGTAGGAAAGGCAATCAGTAAAATACCGATCGCCAACACCAACCAAGTTTCATTCGCATCCCAAAACGGCCCTATGGAAGCAATCATTCGATCACGCTGCTGTTCATTGTCGCTCGGTAGCAACATACCTACACCCAAATCATAACCGTCTAGCACAGCGTACATAAAGACTGAGAAACCAAGCAGCAGCAGATAAATTTCCGGCAAATAGTCGAGCATCATTGCGCCTCCTGTTGGATCAGTGGTACTTGATGGGCAGTAACATCTTTACGTGCCAAATAAAACAGGGTGTGAATGTAAGCCACCAGTAACAACGCGTAGATAGCTAAATACATCATTAGAGAAATCATCACACTACTTGAAGCTACTGACGTTACTGCTTCAGAAGTGCGTAGCACACCACTCACCAACCAAGGCTGTCGTCCAATTTCCGTAACGTACCAGCCAGCTAAAGTTGCCACCCAACCGGAAAATGTCATTGCTAAAACGGTCATCAAATAAGGTTTGGGTAGGCCAGAGCCGCGCGCAAGCTTCATTGCACCATACCAACTGACAAACAGCATCAACACTCCAACACCGACCATAATTCTAAAACCAAAAAATAACGGCTTTACTGGTGGGTGATTGGGAGTAAACTCATTAAGGCCTTTTATTTCGCCATCAATGTCGTGAGTCAATATCAAGCTTGCCAGTTTGGGAATACCTATCTCGAAGTCATTGCTACGCTGTTCCTCATTTGGTATGGCGAAGAGCAGTAATGGTGCACCTTTTTCTGATTCCCATACTCCTTCCATCGCCGCAATTTTTGCAGGTTGATGTTCCAACGTGTTTAAACCATGCAAATCGCCAACGAATATCTGTAGAGGAATAAAACCTGCCGCCGCGAACAGTGAAACTCTCAGACCCAATTGCGCGGCGCGATGATCGGGTTGTTTCAGCACTTGGTAAGCCGAGATACCCGCGATCAGAAAGCTCGCCGTCAAAGCAGAGGCTAGTAAAGTATGACTAAAACGATATGGTAGAGAAGGATTAAGAATAACCTCTTTCCAGCTCGTTACGTGAACGATGCCGTCAATCACTTCATAGCCATTCGGGGTATGCATCCAACTGTTGAGGACTAAAATCCAAAATGCAGACATCGTGGTACCGACAGCAACCAGTACCGTCGCTAAGGTATGAAACCACTCCGCAACTCGTCCACGTCCAAATAGCATAACGCCAAGAAATGTCGCTTCCATGAAAAAAGCAGTCATGACTTCATAGCCGAGCAAGGGGCCAGCAACATTTCCGACTCGTTCCATAAAACCGGGCCAATTGGTGCCAAATTGGAAACTCATGGTGATGCCTGACACCACGCCGAGAGCAAAGGTTAACGCAAAAATTTTTACCCAAAAATAGTATACATCCAACCAGACCGGTGATTGTGAGCGATTGTAGCGCCATTTAAAAAAGACCAGCATCCAAGCTAACGCTATCGTGATGGTCGGGAAAAGAATATGAAAGCTGATATTGGCGGCGAACTGGATCCGCGACAGCATGAGGGTATCTAACATTTGGGTTCCTAAACAACGTGTCATTCTTTAAATGTCTTAAACTGTAATTTAGTTACGAAAAAGACGACCGTTTGGATTAAACATCAGAGAAAAATGAAGGGAAAATTTTCTCTCGGAATGATTTATATCAATTAAGAACACCAAAGTAGTAATAAAAACTGTCACAAATAACGACAATAAGTAGCCAATTTAAACAAAAAGATAAAAAGTGTAATCTAGAGCAGTAAAAAAATGACAGTTCGGAATTTTCGAATTTTAAATTCGAAATACGTGAAATAAAATTACAGATAATTAGTGCGCTTCGCCACAGACCTGTCCAATAGATCGATACACTGAGTTGGCATTATTTTCGGCTTTTTGCTTTTTTTCTGGGTATTGTCAGCCTTAGCTGCTGCGGGTTTAGGCTGAGGTTTCCAGCTAGACAGTTCAGCCCCACATCCATCGCCTTTAGGGGGGGCGGTCTGTGATTGACACTGACTGTTATCCTCCGGGCACTTGAGTCTGACGTGCATATGATAATGATGCCCCCACCACGGTCGCACTTTTCTCAACCAGCCCCGCTCAGACGATACTTCCTGTGTGCACAGTTTGTCTTTGATTACAGGGTGAACAAAAATGCGGGCTACCTTTTCATCACTCGCAGCCATTTTTATCAGCTCAAAATGGCGTTCATCCCAGTTTTTTTTAACTAATTGATACTGTTCGAGGTTAACCACACTCATTGGTTCAGGATCACTAAGCTGTTGCGAAGAAAGTTCACCATCAGCCAATTTTAGCCATATATCGATATCCAAGCCGGTCTGATGGCTCGAATGCCCAGAGGAGAAACGCCCCCCTTGAGGTAATGAGATATCACCAATCAGAATACGAGTGTTTAATCGTTGTGAAACCATATTGGCGAGGCGCTGAATAAAACTAACCGCTTGTGGATGAGCATAATAGCGTTGTTTGTGGCTGCGCAATACTTGATATCCCTCCCCTTGAAGAGGCAGATCCACAGCACCTGAAAGGCAACCATTAGCATAACTACCAATCGATTCAGGAGGCTGTGTCGAAGGCGATCTAATCTTCTCCCATGGGCTTGCCAACACAGTAGGTACCATGAGGGCAAACAGCACTAACCTAGTAAGCTTTAACCCGTTCATACTTCGCTTTATCATTTTCACTTGTCACTAGTTTAGCTCAACAATGCTCACCGTTGTCGTAAAACGTGGTCACCTATATCGCTGTATAAATCACTCTTACGTCGATACCTTCTCCTATTTACTCGGTACCCGTTGAATAATAATTGAGCCACCCTCTCCTGCATTTGCTGCCCATGGCTAAACTCACAACACCTCAATAAACCGATACGCCTGCCTCCTTCACCTTGAGGATAAAACGCAGTGTAAACATGCTCGAATACCATACCCGCATTCGGGCAACTCATCGTTAGCTGGAATTTATCAATCAAAGATTTCGATAAGGCTTAAAACTTTGAGTTTCTAATGCGCGAAAATATAAATGTGGCATGGATAGCACTCTTTATTGCTGGTTCCTCCATCATATCAAGCAAAACATTATGTCTTATGACTGGGTTTCTTGATGCTCTTAACTCAAGTGAACTAGGGTTAATAATGTACGCGATTAAATCGACTGGCCTGATCTCCTATATACCAGACGAAAGAGGAGGGATCGACAATATGGCACGACGAATAATTTACTTACTTGCTCTGATTTTCAGCTCTTTTTCGTTTGCCAAAGATTGTATTGGTGTCGTCCCAGCGGGCTCCGTGCATGACTTCTGGAAATCAGTCAAAGCAGGAAGTGAAAAAGCAGGCCAAGAGTTAGGCCTTAAAATTTACTTTCGTGGCCCCCACGATGAGTCCGATGTCAGTGCTCAGCGCTTCATCATAGATCAAGTCATGGAGAATGCCTGTATTGGCTTGGTCTTAGCGCCAAATACCCAAGATAGGGCCTATGATGTCGCCCGTTTGAAAGAAGCGGGGGTACCCACAGTCTACTTTGATCGCGATACTGGCTCTCCTGATGTGGTGAGTGTTATTGCAACCAATAACTACCAAGCAGGCGTAATGGCTGGCCAGGAGATGGCCAAAAAGTTAGGGAATAAAGGTAAGGTGGCACTGCTTAGAATGAAAAAGGGCGTGATATCCACCGATGCTCGTGAAAAGGGCTTTATCGACGGCGCTACCGCATCAGGACTTAGTATCACTATCGATAACTATCTAGGTACTAAAATTGGCGAAGCGCGCAAAAACGCAGAGCAAATTCTTGCACAGAAAACAGACAATCTAGACGGCATATTTACACCGAATGAATCGACAACGTTGGCTGTTCTCATGGCACTCGATACTACTCCATCGACACAAGAATTGGTTCATATCGGCTTCGACTCCAATGATTCTCTGGTGAATGCACTAGAAGACGGTTCTATTTATGGACTGATCATCCAGCAACCTTTTGAAATGGGCTACAAAAGCGTCTATACCGTGTATCAAGCCTTCCTAGGCCAAGAATACGCCAAAAACATCGCTACTGAGACCATTTTTGTCACCAAAGAAAATATGCTTCTGCCTAGCGTCAATCAAGCATTGTTAATGAAATACGATTGATTAAGGCGGTTAATTACCCCTGATAAAAACAAAAAGGCCGCTGACTTGTCAGCGGCCTTGCTCATACAAAACTTTATGCCTTATGGCATTTCGTCAAACTCTGCGCCTTCTTTCTCAACTTGAGGCGGCATCAGGTGTTCTTTAGTAATACCCAGTTTTAATGCCAGTGCCGAAGCCACATAGATTGAAGAGTATGTACCCACAGTGATACCCAGTAGAAGTGCGGTGGCGAAGCCATGAATCATAGCGCCACCTTGCGTAAACAGAGCAATCACTACGAACAATGTAGTACCGGATGTAATCAAGGTACGGCTCAATGTTTGTGTGATTGAGCTGTTCATGATTTCAGCCGGTTCGCCTTTACGCATCTTGCGGAAGTTTTCACGAATACGGTCAAATACAACAATGGTATCGTTGAGCGAGTACCCCACTACCGTCAGCAAGGCTGCCACAATCGTCAGGTCAACCTCAATCTGCATCAAGGAGAACACGCCAAGCGTAATGATAACGTCATGTGCTAGAGCAAGTACCGCACCAGCTGCTAAACGCCATTCAAATCGTACCGAAACGTAAATCAGAATACAGATAAGAGAAACGATGATCGCCAGGCCACCAGCTTCGGTTAACTCATCACCTACGTTTGGTCCGACAAACTCAATACGGCGCATTTCAACGCTTTCACCTGTGCCGTCTTTGATAGCAGAAAGAATCTGGTTGCCCAACGCTTCACCAGCAACACCATCACGAGGGCGCAAACGCACCATCACATCACGAGCACTACCAAAGTTTTGAACCGTTGCGTCACCAAAACCTTTTGCTTCCAGCGCAGTACGAATCTCTTCCAAATCGGCTGGCTGCTCAAAGCCAACTTCAATCAGCGTACCGCCAGTGAAGTCTAGGCCCCAGTTCAACCACTTGGTAGAAAGAGTAAAAATCGACGCACCAATCATCAGGATCGACAGCACGAAGGCGAATTTCGACCAACGCATAAAGTCGATCAATTTGTCTGCTTTTAGAATCTGAAACATAATAATTCCTAGCCTTAGATCGACAGTTTGTTGATGCGCTTACCACCGTACATTAGGTTCACGATACAACGTGTACCAATGATGGCAGTAAACATAGACGTTAAGATACCGATAGACAGCGTAACGGCGAAGCCTTTGATTGCGCCTGTACCTACAGCAAACAGGATAATTGCGGTAATCAAGGTGGTGATGTTGGCATCGGCAATGGTGCTGAATGCGTTCGCATAACCTTGATGAATCGCCTGCTGAGGGTTTCGCCCGTCACGTAACTCTTCACGTATCCGTTCGAAAATCAAGACGTTAGCATCGACCGCCATACCGACTGTCAGAACAATACCGGCGATACCAGGCAACGTCATTGTTGCTCCCGGAATCATCGACATCACACCAATAATCAGTACAAGGTTTACCATCAGCGCGGTATTGGCAATCAGACCAAACTTACGGTAGTAAAGCAGCGTGAATAGCATAACTGCCGCCATACCCCAGATACACGCCATGATACCCATGTCGATGTTCTGTTGACCCATAGATGGACCAATTGTACGTTCTTCAACGATAGAAATCGGCGCAATCAGAGCACCTGCGCGAAGCAATAGTGCCAAGTTGTGCGCTTCAGCCGCTGAATCGATACCTGTGATGCGGAAGTTACGGCCAAGCGCTGATTGAATCGTTGCTTGGTTAATCACTTCTTCATGCTTAGTCAGGATAACGCGACCATCTGCCGTCTTGCGTCCGCTGTCTTTATATTCAGCAAACACGGTTGCCATCAGCTTGCCAATGTTCTTTTTGGAGAACGCTGACATTTTGTTACCACCTTCGCTATCTAGTGAGATGTTAACTTGAGGGCGACCATATTCATCCACACTTGAACTCGCATCAGTGATGCTCGAACCGCCTAGGATTACACGCTTTTTAAGCACAACTGGACGACCATCTCTATCTTGCTTGATTTCACTACCCGCTGGCGCACGACCACTAGCTGCTGCAGCGAGATCCGCTTTGTCGTCGACTTCGCGGAATTCAAGCGTTGCCGTCGCACCCAGGATTTCCTTCGCACGAGCGGTGTCCTGAACACCTGGCAGTTCAACAACAATTCGGCTTGCACCCTGACGCTGTACAAGTGGTTCAGCCACACCCAGTTCGTTTACACGGTTGCGCAGAATGGTAATGTTCTGCTCCACAGCGTAGTTGCGAATTTCAGTCAGGCGTTGCTCAGTGAAAGTAGCCGTCAGAGTAAAACGACCATCAGTGTCTGCATCGACAAATGTCATATCAGGATGGTTTTGCTGCAGTAAGCGTTTGGCATCCGCAAGCTGCTCTTCATTACGCAGTAAGACTTCAACAGATTCTTGACCTGAAGGACGAATCGCACGATAGCGAATCTTTTCTTCACGCAGTTCACTACGGAACGCTTCTTCCTGCTGACTGACCAGCTTTTCCATCGCTGCGTCCATATCCACTTCCATCAGGAAGTGAACACCACCGCGAAGGTCAAGGCCGAGCTTCATTGGCGCTGCGCCAACCGCTTCTAACCAGTCAGGTGTTGCAGGGGCTAGATTAAGAGCAACAATTTTGTCTTTACCTAGTGCTTCATTGATCACATCGCGAGCACTTATCTGAGTGTCGGTATCGTTGAAGCGTACAAGAATGGATCCATTTTCGAGAGCAATGGATTTATGAGATAAGCCCTTTTCATCAAGAGCTTCGGTGACAGAATCCAGCGTTGACATATCTACAGAGGCGCCACGCGCCCCTGTAACTTGAATTGCCGGATCTTCACCGTAGATATTTGGAAGTGCATACAATGCTGCGATAGCGATGGTAAACACCACCATCAAATACTTCCATAACGGATAGCGGTTAAGCACAGCGAGGATCCTTTAGCTGTTTTATAGAGACTTCAGCGTACCCTTTGGTAGCACTGCAGTAACGAAATCTTTCTTGATAACAACTTCGTTATTCGTGTTTAGCTCGATTGAGATGTAGTCGTTGTCTTCTGCAATCTTAGTGATTTTACCTACTAGGCCACCGCTAGTTAGAACTTCATCACCTTTACTCATAGAAGACATTAGGCTCTTGTGTTCTTTCACGCGCTTAGCTTGTGGACGGTAAATCATAAAGTAGAAAATGACCGCGAACATGCCAAGCATGATTAGCATTTCGAAACCGCCGCCTGCTGGTGCGCCTTCTGCTGCTGCGTGAGCTTGATTAATCATTAAAACAATCCTCTATTATTTTTTATTAATATTCCAAGTTGGGCCTACGCTTTTGAGTTTCAAGAGAAAGAATGACTATTAGCGATCACTATCTCAAAAATTCATTGCGTCTGCCTACTTTATTAGCAAAAGCCTTTGGCAAAATGCCAAAGGCTTTAATTCTCTTATCTGGTCAATTACTGTTCCTTCGCCAGTGGCGGCACTTCACGGCCACGACGCTCATAGAACTCTTTGACGAACTCATCAAAACGATCTTCATCAATCGCCTTACGGATACTTTCCATCACACGTTGGTAGTAGCGCAAGTTGTGAATGGTATTCAGGCGAGCACCTAAAATTTCATTACAGCGATCTAAGTGATGGAGGTATGACTTAGAGTAATTTTGACAAGTGTAACAGTCACATTCAGGATCTAATGGTGTTGTATCCGTTTTATGTTTCGCATTACGGATCTTGATCACACCACCAGTCACAAATAGGTGACCATTACGAGCATTACGTGTTGGCATTACACAGTCAAACATATCAATACCGCGGCGTACACCTTCTACTAAATCTTCTGGTTTGCCAACACCCATTAAGTAACGAGGTTTGTCTTCCGGAAGCTGTGGGCAGGTATGCTCAAGAATACGGTGCATGTCTTCTTTTGGTTCACCAACGGCCAAACCACCGACTGCGTAGCCATCGAAGCCAATTTCTGTAAGGCCTTTAACCGATACATCACGTAGGTCTTCGTAAACGCCACCCTGAACAATACCAAATAGGTTGTTCTCGTTTTCAAGCTTGTCGAAATGATCACGTGAGCGCTGTGCCCAACGCAGCGACATTTCCATCGACTTTTTCGCTTCTGCGTGTGTCGCTGGGTATGGCGTACATTCGTCAAAGATCATCACAATGTCAGACCCAAGGTCTTTTTGGATTTCCATCGACTTCTCTGCATCCATGAAAATCTTGTCACCGTTTACAGGGTTACGGAAGTGTACGCCCTCTTCAGTGATTTTGCGGATGTCACCTAGACTAAATACCTGAAAACCACCTGAGTCTGTCAGGATAGGACCGTGCCAGTTCATGAAATCGTGCAAGTCGCCATGCATTTTCATAATTTCCTGACCTGGACGTAACCAAAGGTGGAAAGTGTTGCCAAGAAGAATCTCTGCGCCTGTGCCTTTTACTTCTTCAGGCGTCATACCTTTAACAGTACCGTAAGTACCAACAGGCATAAAGGCAGGTGTCTGAACCGTACCACGCTCAAAGGTCAGTTGACCACGGCGTGCAACACCATCTTTCTTCTTAAGATCAAATTTTAACTTCACGAAGCCTCCAATTGTCAGAGAAACAGTCTGACGATATTTTCGGGGTTATCCCCATTAGGGAGCGGTCGCCTTCCATGCGAGATGCAGAGTATCCGATTACTCTACTTCCTAGCCTACTGCTAGCACTCGTAAATTGTTTGCGTTCAGTTCAATGCTGAACATAAGAGATTCCCTACTCGCTCGTTCCTCACTCTATGGAATGACAAAACCGTCATTCCTGAATCGAGGCACGAGATATCAGGAATCTCTCAAAGTAATCTATACCGTTTTCTTTTTTATGAACATTGAATCGCCATACGAGAAGAAACGGTAGTTATTCTCTACAGCATGTTTATAGGCGTTCATCGTATTTTCATAACCTGCAAATGCACTGACCAACATGATCAGTGTCGATTCTGGCAGGTGGAAATTAGTGATTAAACAATCCACTAACTGATATTCGTAACCCGGATAGATAAAGATTTCAGTATCACCAAAGAATGGCGCAAGCGCTGTGCCTTTCTTCAATGCATCCTGCGCTGCACTTTCTAGTGAGCGTACCGAAGTTGTACCCACTGCGATGATTCGACCATGACGCGCTTTGGCAGCGTTAATCGCAGCCACCACGTCTTGCGGTACTTCCACATACTCTGCGTGCATGTGATGGTCGTTGATATTCTCGACCTTAACTGGTTGGAATGTACCAGCGCCTACGTGAAGCGTCACATAAGCGAACTCAGCACCTTTCGCTTTGATCTTCTCAAGCAGCGCTTCATCAAAATGCAGACCAGCGGTTGGCGCCGCTACTGCGCCAGGTTTTTCGTTATAAACCGTTTGGTAGCGCTCTTTGTCTGAATCTTCATCTGGGCGATCAATATAAGGTGGAAGTGGCATGTGGCCGATCTCTTCCAAAACCGCCAACACGTTCTTCTCAGCATTGAATTTCAATTCAAACAAGGCGTCATGGCGGGCAACCATTTGTGCAGAATACTCGTCCTTTTCACCAATGAAGATAGTTGAACCTGGTTTAGGCGATTTAGAGCAGCGTACATGAGCCAGAATGCTTTTTTCATCCAACACACGTTCAACCAACACTTCCAACTTACCGCCTGACTCTTTACGGCCAAACATACGCGCAGGAATCACACGAGTATTATTGAAAACCACGAGATCGCCCGGCTGCACTTGCTCAAGTACATCAATGAACGTGCCATCGCTTAGTTCACCACTGTTACCATCAAGTTGAAGTAAACGGCTAGCGGTACGCTCTGGCTGAGGATAACGAGCGATGAGCTCATCGGGTAAATCAAAATGGAAATCTGATACTTGCATGTTACTAATCTTTTGCCGTGGATTCTTACGTCGTGATGGAAGTCGAACTGATTCTGTCACAAACAGACGACGAGTTTTTCGCAGCCGACTAGTATATGCCGCACAAACGCAATAGCAAGGATTGAGGTGTGAAATATTGTAATCAATGTGGAATTAACAAGGGTATTGAGGAAGGCAATGAGGAAGGCTGTAAAGTTGAATGGATACTTTGTACATAATTCGCCACACCTTTTCCAAGGCTATAGGGGTGAAAACCCACCCAGCTCTCATACTCGCGAGTTAAAAATTACTATATTAAAAGAGACCACAACAATAACTCTATCACTCAGGAGGCAGCCATGATAAAAGTCGAAGATATGATGACGCGCACCCCCCATACCTTGCTGCGTTCGCACCTGCTTGCAGATGCAAAACATACCATGGAAGCACTGGATATTCGCCACGTTCCAATCGTTGATGCAAATAAGCAGCTACTCGGCGTGGTTTCCCAACGTGACGTGCTGGCCGCACAAGAATCAAGCTTACAGCAAATTCCAGAAAATCAGTCCTACACCTTGAATACTCCATTATATGAAGTCATGAAGACAGGTGTCATGACAGTTTCTCCTCAGGCTGGATTAAAAGAAAGCGCCATCTATATGCAGAAACACAAAGTAGGCTGTCTACCTGTCGTCGAAAAAGGCCAGTTAGTTGGAATTATCACCGACAGTGACTTTGTCGCGATCGCTATCAATCTGCTTGAACTGCAGATAGAGAATGAACCGCAAGAACTAGAGTTCTAATAAGTTGTGTGCGGAGGATAACCAGCGTTCTGGAGAAAGAAACGCTGGTTTATCGTTCAGTCTGAGTTAGATGTGGGCCGCAACCTGTGTTTTCACATCGTCTACTGTTCGACCAGACATTGGGATACCCTTAGAGCTGAATGTCCATTCTCCCTGCTTAAGGCTAAGCAAACCAATAAACACACCTGTATGCGGGCCTTGTTCTGACAGAGTAAAACGGCATATTTCCTTGGCAGAGCGATCCATTACACGACAAAATGCATTATCTACTTTCTGGAAAGACTGACCAGTAAAGCTGTTGACTGTAATTGCAAGGTGCTTCACCGACTTTGGAAGTTTCGGCAACGTAATACTAATCTGTTCGTCGTCGCCATCACCATCACCGGTACGATTATCGCCTTTATGCTTGATTGCACCGCAATTTGACTTAAGTTGCCCAAACCAAACGGTATCCACTTCTTTTAGGTCTTCGTCAAACAAAATACACGACGCATCAAGGTCAATCGAAGCAGGAGTAAACAGAGACGAAAAGAAACCTTTGGATTTTGCCACATCCCATCCAAGTCCAACCGTGACTTTGGAGAGTTTTTCAACCTCTTTTGTCAAAGAGATAGAAGAATTTTTTGATAAATTAATCGCCATTATGGTCGTCCTTATTGATAGCCAGCAACAATGTCACCTAGCCCCAATTGATAGCCAGCTCCAACAGCATGGAACGACCATTCACTACCGTTTCTAACCAAAGAACCGAATTGAACCGCAGACTCATTGGCAAACTCTTGGCCCAAGCGGTATTCAGCGATTAAATTGCCGCTGAGTTCGTTGTAGAGACGAATGTAACTCGTATTTACCTTTGAAAAACTGCCTTGGTCATTATGAATAGTCACAAATATCGATAACTCAGTCGCTTTTGGATCAACATTCGGAAGATCGATATGGATGACTTCGTCATCGCCATCACCCTCACCAGTTCGATTGTCACCCTCATGAACTACCGCATTTTGAGGGCACTTAAGGTTGTTATAGAAAACAAAGTGACTGTCGGAAATGAGCTTAGGTTGTTGTTGGGCATCATTGCTGCAAATAAATATACTGCAATCGAGATCCAGTGGCGGCTCGTTTGCCAATAGATCCCAACCTAGCCCCAACTTCAATTTAGTTAGTGCCGGTTCCACTTTATTAAGGTTAATTGAGCTGCCTTTTTCCAAATTAATAGCCATTATTCATTTCCTTTTTTATTTGTCATCAAGTTTGAAAGCTCTTGTCTCATGCTAACCATTTTCTCATCAGCTACCTTGCGGTTACGCGCACCTTCTTGTTCGATAGCGACAACATCTTCAAGTGTAGAGATAAGTGTTTGTTGAACATGCTCAAGCGTTTCAATATCTATTGCTGAACGCTGATTTGCTTGGGCTGTTTGCAAAGTATTTTGTCTTAATAGATCTGCATTTTTGCGAATTAAGTCATTGGTGGCATCATCAATTTTTGAAGCAAGCTCCAGTGACTTTTTCTGTTCGAGCATGGAAATAGCCAACGTAAATTGCTTTTTCCATGATGGAATGGTTAGTGTTTTTATATTATTAAATTTTTCAATTAAAGTAATATTATTAGTTTGAACCATTCGAATCATAGGCGCTGTCTGCAACGCTAATAGCTGCAAACTCTTTAAATCATGTGTACGCTTTTGAATACGATCATAATTGGATTTTAAATCGCTCACCATCTGAGCTTTAAGAGGAGAGCTGTGCATTTCAGGATCAGCTGACAGTTCATCAATTTTATCTTTAACCAATAATCCTCTAGCTTCACCATATACTATTGATTGAGATAACGATTTATATTGAAGAATGTTCTGGTTAAATACAACATCAAGTTGTACAGATCTTTCTTGTAAACGATTTTGTTGTGAATCGACTTCTTTAACTACACGATCTAACTGTGTACTAACTGAATTAAATTGAGCGAGGATAGCTTCTTTAGTGTTACGGAATTTTTGAACAATCTTTCCAAAAAAGCTTTCCTTACCAACGAGGCTGGAAATATCAACTCCTTTCGCTAGGCCAATAACTGAATTTAAGTTATCGCCCATTTCCTCAAGATCTTTAGTACGCACATGCTTTAACATAGAATCAGAATACTCTCCAATTCTCTCCGCAGAAGATTGACCGAGTGTCGATATTCCATGAGAAGAAAAAATATCACTATCTTTTAACTGCGTATAAACTTGTGAATAAACCTCTCGGGAGTCCAGTCCGGCTTCTGTTAGTTCCTTCTGATACATTTCAATGGCAAAATTGAGTTGTGTATCAAGTTTATTGAGATCAATTTGAGGTAATAACTCACCTGTTATTGGTGTGGTTTCAACCACTGTATTTGACATAGCTCTACTTGGACTAAAGCTTGCGGGTTTAAAAGTCATTTATTGAAGATCCTCTATATTTTTAATTAGGGTTTCCTGAATATCATTGAGTTCGTAATACATAGTAGCATCATTAGATTCATCTACAGCAATAACGCTCAGAAACTGTTGCTTCCATACTTGAATAATATTCACTTTAATCTCTTCAAGTCTTTCGAAACTAGTCACTAGATTACTGGTATATAATTCCATTTGTGGAAATGTTAATTCTATAGACTGACCAAGTGCTTTAAGGTTATTTAACTTTCTATCCCAACGCTTCAACGCCTCTTTACTTCCATCCCTAAATAGCTCAGGTAAATCCCTGTTAATTTGGCTATCTATTCCGGAGTGGCTTTCGATAATCAATGTGAGCGCAATAATATTTAGCCTTACTTCATTCTGTAATTTCGATAGTTCCTGAGACCATTTTCGAAATTCATCCAAAGTTGTATGCGTTTCATTTAAATTATCAAATATTCTATTTATCCTAAGGTCAATACGGTCACTAACACTATCGAATTCAAACTTAAGCTTACGTATCTTCTGTTTCTTACTGCCTAAAAAACTAGATATTTTTGTCGATATTTTATTTGGATTAAATATGTTTATATCAATGCTTTTCGCTAATTCAATGATAACCTTACCCAATTCAAGGATTCGGTCAACTTTACCTATCTTTGCGTAATCGGACAAAAATCCTTGTACATCTTGGAATCGTTTTGAAAGCTGGCTACCAAACTCAATTTGACACGAAGGGTCATCGAAATTTATTGCAGACTTAATATTACTTATGATCAAATGCTCTCCTTTAGAAAGCACTAATCCGTTAAACTCTTTTTCACAGAGTAACTCAATCCTTTGTATCAGAGATTCATCAATATCGACAACATCACTCTGAATCGATTTAATTTTATTACTAAACAAGACTGATGGTTTTCTATCAACACCTTGGTTAGAGGAAACGTTTTCTGATTTGATCGAGTCTTTCAATGACTCTTCGCTTGCAGCTGACTCATCGTTTTTATTTCTCGAAGAGGCAACGCCAAAAAACTGCTTTACCTTTGGGCTACCCGAAGAAGATTGAAGTGACGAGGAGGCGTCATCTTCAAGGTTCTGGCTTTTATCCGATTTACTTGCCACTTTGTGATGAAAAGTCTTTATCATATAAAATATTCTTCTTCAGTAACAATCAACAAAATAGTTCACTTGATTGTTTATTATTTATAAATAATGATTAAATTTTTGATTGTAACTTAATTTAATCATTGGCTCCTAAAAGCTACTTCAGTAATAATTAAAAGAATTCGCTAAATGTTTCGTTCTTTGGGCCCAGTTTCGGTGGCACGCCGTTTCCATCATCTGTCCACTCATTTGATAAATTGCTGGAGAGCTTTGATCTAAGATTGACTCAGCTTGTTTTATGTAACCACTCGAGTAGTCATGAAAAAAATTCTCAATCACAGTGACTTGTTCTGGATGTATTGCCGTCTTACCAAAAAAACCAAAATTCAGATCCATGCGAAGCTCCTTTTCAAGAGTCACTCTATCTTCCAAAAAATCAAAGACAGGTGCAGAAAGTTCATATCCATGAGGTCTAAACGTAATAATCAATTGCTCTATGATGATTCGCAAAGGCGTGTCATAGATAGTCTGTCCAGGCATTCGTTTAATCCCAAGAATATTGAATAAGTCGTTCCCACCTATTCTTAGGCATATAATACGGTCTTTGATTGAGTTGAGTTGCTCTCGAATTAGTACCAAATTTTTCGGACACATCACTTCTGAAGATTCAAGTGTCGGCATGACTTTAAATGGATGAGAAGAGGAGATTAAGACATCATGATATTCATTTAAGGTTGTTAGATCATACTTGGGCAATACAAAGCCATCAATCTTTTCAATTCCATCGAAACCCAATATTTCTTTTAGTACCACAGCATTTCTTGGCCGAATAAAACGCTTAAATTTAGAGTTATCTTCCAACACTAACAATGCATTTCTTAGGTTATCTAAGCTCAGTTTTAGTTGATCGTCCGATACTGCATCTTCAGTACAAAACACCATACTCTTAGAGCCTAAACCGTTTGACATTATCTGACTTAACTTGTCATGAGTACAAGGTGTATATAAAGTAGCTCCAAGTGAAAAGTACATATTTTCTTGCATCATTCAGTACCTTTATTCATGGTTTTAATGATTGCGCAGGCTTCAAATAAAAGTTTTTTCTGTTCAACAACTGTAACATTTTTTTCTTTGGCTAATAGAATCAAGTGTTGTACCTTAGGGCTATCTAGAGAGCGTAATATTAATAGTGAAGGGACTCGTCTGAGCATTACTCGAGTTGACTCCGCAATCCCTGGTTTCATATAGTTAATATCTGATATAGCATGAATTCGCTTCATATTGTCTATAAAGGCCTTCATTTTCTCTTGACGCACAGTATTGTTTTCTAATACATCAGCGCTATGCTCTGATTCTTTATTAAACTCAAAGACAATCTGGTCAATAAACCATTGAGAGTGATCATCATCAGCTAGATGATGATTAACTACACAGCCATGAAATCTACCAGTGCTTTTAGATTGCCAAACGCTTCGCGATATCAACCCTGAGACGGTGGAATTGAGCATAGATGAAGGAATGGGGTAATCTTCATCAGTAGCACAAAAGTCAGCACAACCACCACTGTCTGAAATAACATACAAATCGTCTGGAATCAGGGTATTGTTGTCTAAATTATATCGCTCAATGGATAACTTTAGCTCTCGAGTTATCACCCCTTTCGCCGTCCAACCGTCAATAAAGGTGAGCGAATGTGATGCTATATTTTTATCTTTAATCAAGTAATCTAAGGCGTTGGTATCAATACCTCGATCTCGAATAATACTGATACTGTAATGACGAACATCACGGTTATAGTGCAATTCCAATGCCTTTTTAAGCAATACTCCAATTGGCGTACCAGCTCTAGCCAAAGATACAAGAACTATCTCTCCTGGCCTATTTCTATCAATAATTTTAGCCAGCGCTAAGATATGTTGGGCTAGCTTTCTCTTGTACTTTTTCGTAAAAGTAAAGAAAAGTTCATTGTATTTATCTGTTGGCTTTACTTCTTTACTGAGCATTTCAGAGTAATGTCGCTTTCCTGATTGAATTAGCGTTTCTTTATCTTCTATGTCACAGTAAACGGGATCGATGATATCCAGCAAAAATTCACAATCTTCTCTGGTATAACTCCCGGTAATGGGTTCATTTAAGTTATGCATTTTCATTACCATGATACACTGTTAGAGATCTGACTATTGGTCGGCATCAATGCGAAGTCCGCTTTTTTCATAAACGGCAAATCTGACAAGCTATCTCCTAAACTGACCAAAAGAGTATTATTATCTAGGGAATGTGATTTAATTAAATACTCAACAGCGCGAGTCTTTCTCGTATATGGTGGTAGTAATGCCATATTGCGACCATTAATATGGATTTTAAGTTGTAGTTCAATGCTCTCTAATAGGTTGGAAACTTGGTCAAATACTAAATCATAATCCGTACCTTCCTGACATTTGATACAGATATAACAATCTAATTCACCTTCAGATACTACATAACTAGCCGCTGAAAATTCAGCGCTTTCGATCAATTCATTAATGCATCTACTCAAATCATGTAATGATGTTGACCAACAAGATAGAGAAAATTCATCACACTGATACTTCATCCATTCTTTATCAATATTTCCGTCGGCATCAACGATCAGTGCACCATGAGATACAATTTTCCAAGAGTTGAATAACTCTGTTAGATTTACTCTATTTAAAGTTTCGAGACTTCGCCCTGTAACAGGAATAATATTGCTGTTTGAATGGGAAAAGATATCTAGTAGCGCCTTCTGCTTTGGCGATATAAATGAACGCGGATTTCCATCAATATCCAATGCGGCAACAGCAAGTGTGGTCCCCGGAGGATGTTTTTTTTCCGTTGCAATCAAACAGTCATCAATATCTGTAAACAGTATCGTTTTCATCAATGTGTAACCAGTAAATTTTTCAGTGGATATAACTTGGCAAACTGATGGGTTTCTCTCTGCGATTCATCTTCTATTAAATGCACAGCAGCTCGCTCTTGATCATCAAAATTGTAAATGTAATGTTCAACACTACGTTCATCTATCCGAAAAGCGCGCTTAGTTTCAATCGCATCCCCTAGCATTATTGGAGAACGGGATGTCGACTGAAACACAACATCTCCACCTTGTTGTTCTGCCTGCTCTGCAATGAGAAATGGCAGATACAAATGTTCTCCATCACCAACCACTGTAATAGGTTTAGAAATATCAACCCTAGGTATGTCACCTTGAAAAGGCATTTCAATTGCAAAGCGGCCTAAGTCCTTTCTAGAATTGGCTTTCGAGAGCGCCTTATCGACGTTGTCTGGTAATTTAAGTGCAAGGTTTGAGTCAGCATCGAATTCAAAACTCCCCTCCAAAAGTGATGTGAATTTTACAGAGGTAAACCAATCCTCGAATTGCTGTTTACTCGTTTCATCAAGCCAATTAACGAGTGAGACAATCACGATTTGTTTAAGGTTGGGAAGCTTATCAAGTAATTTGTCTCCCAAAAGTTTGAGAGTTCGACCTGTAGAAATTTCATCGTCAACAAGTACCAACCTTTGACAAGATGTAATTTGAGGAAGTAATTCAGACTTCGGCTGATAGAAGATATGATCGACTGCGTGACTATGTGCTTCATCTAACGTAAACCATATCGGTTCAGGGGCATCCGTTCTTGTAGTGTGTTGGTAATACACAGAAGCTGACTGTTTTTTCGCTAAACTATCAGCAACTCCTGCTCCTAATCCAGTCGCCGTTTCAGCCATACCAACAACAAATGTTGGGCAATCTTCATCAAGAGGTTCAATCAGCATATCGTAGCTGGCTCTCATTTCTTTCGGTTTAACGGGTAAGTGCTTACCTAGAACTTTGGAAACAAACAAGAAGCCTCTTTTAGGATTTTCTCTAGATGCAAAAGATAAAAGTTCATCGAGTGGAACCGTTTGCTGTTTCACTGATACATTTAACGTCCCATTTCTTATTTTAAATTTCATCGCGATTCACTACATTTCAATTCTGACAGGTTTATGATGATGCAAGGTAAAAGTCATTACCGTCGAATTTCCATTGTTAAAGACATTCAGTTTCTGATAATGGTCATTCTATGAAATGCAGAGTCAGCGCACTTTTCACACTAAACTTTTACGTCAGCATGCTCTCGACTCACTGACGCTAAGAAGCCCTATCCAACGTCTAGGTTACTTGCCACCCAAACACTATTAATAGATTTATATTTAAAAGTCTCAAACTTATAAGAAGTGATAGTTTTTGACCCTGCTGGGCAATTTTAGCGATGTCAATAGCTGAACGGTATTCGAGTAATGCAATATAGTTATTTTAACTATCAATTTAGTCAAAATGACTAAATAACATAGTAAATACACTTACTCTTTACCTATAAAATTGATATTAAAAGTCAAACTGATGAAAACAAGAAATAAAACTTCAACTCAATATTGGAAGGCTTATAACATTTTTTGTTTACAGAGGAGGAACGCCATAAAAACATCTATCCATCGCAAAAAAGCGACTGGCGTGTTCTTAGGCAATGGCGGTAAGAAATAAAAGAGTGGCTGATGTTCATCAGCCACTCTACGACAAGTCTATGGTTTTCCGTGTGGTTTGTCCCTAATGTACCTATTCACGTACTAATGATACTAGAACTGATCCTCTTCCGTTGACCCCGTCAGAGCCGTAACCGATGAATTACCACCTTGGATAGTGTTGGTCATCTTATCAAAGTAACCTGTACCCACTTCTTGCTGATGTGCAACGAAGGTGTAGCCTTTCTCTGCAGCCTGGAATTCAGGGCGCTGTACTTTTTCAACGTAGTGGCGCATACCCTCACCTTGTGCGTAGTCATGCGCAAGTTCGAACATGTTGAACCACATATTGTGAATGCCCGCTAATGTGATGAACTGATACTTGTAGCCCATGTCAGATAGTGCTTGCTGGAACTTAGCAATAGTTTCTGCATCCAAGTTCTTCTCCCAGTTGAACGAAGGAGAACAGTTATATGCAAGCAGTTGGTCTGGGTATTCAGCGTGAATCGCTTCTGCGAACTTACGCGCTTCTTCTAAACACGGTGTTGCCGTTTCACACCAGATCAGGTCAGCGTATGGTGCGTAAGCTAGACCGCGGGAAATCGCTTGATCAATGCCAGCACGTACACGGTAAAAACCCTCTTGAGTACGCTCACCTTGAATGAAGTCTTTATCGTATGGGTCACAATCCGACGTTAGTAGGTCTGCCGCGTTTGCATCCGTACGAGCGATTACCAGCGTCGTGGTGCCTGCTACGTCAGCAGCGAGACGAGCTGCTACCAACTTCTGAACCGCTTCTTGGGTAGGTACGAGAACTTTCCCACCCATGTGACCACACTTTTTCACTGATGCAAGCTGATCTTCAAAGTGAACACCTGCCGCGCCAGCGTCAATCATCGACTTCATTAGCTCATAAGCATTGAGTACGCCACCAAAACCGGCTTCTGCGTCTGCAACGATTGGCAGAAAGTAATCGATACCGCCTTCATCTGCCGGTGATTTACCGCTAGACCATTGGATTTGGTCCGCACGACGGAATGAGTTGTTAATGCGCTTAACGACTGAAGGCACTGAGTCAACCGGGTAAAGTGATTGGTCAGGGTACATAGTCGATGCAGTATTGTTATCTGCCGCTACTTGCCAACCTGATAAGTAAATCGCTTCAATACCCGCTTTCGCTTGCTGCACCGCTTGACCACCTGTCAGTGCACCCAAACAGTTTACGTAGCCTTTCTTAGCATCACCGTTGACCAAAGACCACAGTTTGTCTGCACCGCGCTGCGCAATTGTATTGGCTGGCACCATCGAACCGCGCAGTTCTACGACTTCTTCTGCTGTATATGGACGCTTTACATTTTTCCAGCGTGGGTTAGTTGCCCAGTCTTTTTCAAGAGCTTCGATTTGTTGGCGGCGAGTTAAATTCGTCATCGGTCTATCCCTCTATTGATGTGCGCTACTATTTATTGACAATACGGGCGCGGTTTTTATTTTTTCTCTGGCGGTACATCCATCTCCGCCTTAGAACATTCACGTTATTGTTTGAATATTTCGTCATACCTTATAGTGAGGAACGAACGTAGTAAGGAATCTATATACGCTGTTTGAGATCCCCAGCTCGGTCGTACCTCCCTCTTGAGGATGACAGAGTCGTTAGTCCAAGAAGTCATATCCTGGGACGGTTAAGAAATTGGTCAGTTCATCACTGGTGGTGAGCTTAGCCATTAGCTTGGCGGCTTGTTCAAATCGACCCGAGTCATAACGCTCTTGGCCAATCTCACTTTTCACCACTTCGATCTCTTCTGTTAGGTACTGCTCGAATAGCGGTTTGGTCACCGTTTGTCCGTTATCGAGTGATTTTCCATGCTGAATCCATTGCCAGATCGATGCTCGGGAGATCTCTGCCGTTGCGGCGTCTTCCATCAAACCGTAGATAGGGACACAGCCATTACCAGAGATCCAAGCTTCAATGTATTGGAGTGCCACTCGAATGTTGTGGCGCATGCCCTGCTCTGTTCGTTCTCCTTGGCAAGGCGCGAGCAGATCATTGGCAGTAATCGGCGCGTCATCCGAACGAGAAACATCAAGTTGATTAGTTCTCTCGCCCAGCACACTGCCAAACACTTCCATTGCCGTGTTGGCTAAACCAGGGTGAGCCACCCAAGTACCGTCATGGCCGTTATTTGCTTCCAATGATTTATCGTTTTGAATTTTGTCGAGAACCTTCTGATTCTCCTGTGGATCTTTTGCTGGAATGAATGCTGCCATTCCCCCCATTGCAAAAGCGCCACGACGATGACAGGTACGGATAAGTAAACGCGAATAAGCATTTAGGAACGGCTTATCCATGGTCACAACCTGACGATCTGGAAGGACACGATCTGGGTGCTTTTTCAGTGTTTTGATGTAGCTAAAGATGTAGTCCCAGCGTCCACAGTTAAGACCCACAATGTGCTCTTTAAGCGAAAATAGGATCTCATCCATTTCAAACACGGCTGGCAGTGTTTCAATCAGCACAGTGGCTTTGATAGTGCCTGTATCTAGGCCAAAGTAATCCTCAGTAAAATGAAACACTTTGCTCCACCACTGCGCTTCTTTATGCGATTGCAGTTTTGGTAGGTAGAAGTATGGGCCGCTGCCCTTTTTCATTAACGCGCTGTAGTTATTGTAAAAATAAAGCGCAAAGTCGAATAAAGCTCCCGGAATGATCTCACCATTAAAGGTCACGTGTTTTTCTTTTAGGTGTAAACCACGCACTCGGCAGATCAAAACCGCAGGATCATCCTTCAACTCATATTGCTTACCATTAACGGGGTTGGTGTAACTGATGTCTCCATCTACTGCGTCACGCAGGTTGATTTGACCATCTAACACCTTATCCCATGCTGGGGACATCGAGTCTTCAAAATCCGCCATGAACACTTTCACGTTCGCATTCAGTGCATTAATCACCATTTTACGGTCAGTAGGACCGGTGATTTCTACGCGGCGGTCTTGCAGATCTTGAGGAATCCCGAGAATTTTCCAGCTACCTTCTCTAATATCTTGTGTATCTTCTAGAAAGTCTGGCAGTTCCCCAGCATCGATACGTGCTTGCTTTTCTTCACGTTGAGCAAGCAGTGTATCGGTCTCGCTGGCAAACTGAGCACACAGAAGAGATAAAAAGGTTTGGGCTTCAACAGGGAAAATAGCCTGATGTTCTGGTGAAAGGGTACCAGTCACTTCAAGCATGCCTTCTTGGTGTAAGGTTTCTTGGGCTTCGGCTGTTGTTTTTTCTCTATCTGGTGTGTTGGCAAGCATATTCTCTTCCTTTAACGCTCCGATACAACGATGCTGTTATGGGTTGTATCAGTGGTTGCTCTAACTTCTGAAGAGTTACATTTGTAACTATAAAACAACAATCAAACATCCTAATTGATCACTGTCTTCTTCGTTTGTTTTGTCTTGTGAGCTCTACCTTGGCTAACTTAGTTTGCCTTTTCAATCTAGACACAAGCCTCACAGAACCTTTATTTAAACTACACCAACATGCGATAGAGCAAAAGTCCTAAAGTAGCCTATCGACTAAATTCAAAGTTTTATTCCGCTGCCTATAAGTTGTTGATTTTGATCACCGAAATGTAACTAGTTACGTAATTTAATTACAGTGAAATTAGAGCTGTAAAACCGTTTCAAACACGCGTTTAACTTACGAGTGAATTAGGCATCGCTTTATCAGACAGGGTATTTCGTCACTATTACGGAGGCGGGTCAAACAGAATGTTTTTAGTGAGCTGTAAAATTGACACTGTGAAATTTCACAATTTAATGAAAGCTTCATCAAGATTTCTTTGTAAAATTTTACAAGTCAAAGTTCACCAACAGAATAAAATACTAAAAAGCACACTAAAACCAGTGTGCTTTTGGAAGGTATCAGCGAGATTTGGTCTAATACTTATCGCTAAAGCAGCTCTGACACGACTTGTGCCAGTTGATTAAAAGTATTCACTCTTGAAGAGCTAGGACGCCAGACTAGCCCAATATGGCGGTGTGCTTGCTGCCCAGGGGCATCAACAACCACTAAGTTCTGATTATCAATCAACCCGTGTTCGATGGCCATCTGGGGGATAAAAGTGGTTCCTAAGCCATTGGCAACCATCTGAACTAAGGTATGTAAACTGGTTGCAGAGAATGGGTTAATCTTCTCTTTCTTAGTCAGCTGGCAGGCAGAAACGGCATGTTCTGTTAGGCAGTGTTCTTTTTCTAGTAAGAACACAAACTCATCAGGTAAATCATCGTACTTAATCGGGGTCTGAATCGCGTCGGCCTGATTACGGCTGATGATCATCCGAAATGGATCATTACCGACGATTTTGCTTTCCATGCCATCTATATCAACTGGCAAAGCTAAGATAAGTACATCTAATTCACCGTGGCGCAGCGCCGCTAGTAAATTGGTTGTGGTGTCTTCTCTTAGCAATAAATTCAGTAAAGGGAAGCGCTGGTTCACTTCCTGCACCAAATCACAGAGTAAAAAAGGCGCAATGGTTGGAATACAGCCAACACGCAATTGCCCTTCCATTTCATCTCCCTGACAAAGACGACCAAGTTCAACCAGATCTTGCCCTTTTGCCAGAAGTTCACGCCCTTGCTGTACTACCTGCTCTCCCGCCAGTGTAAACACTAATGGGCTTTTCTTATCTTTTTTTTCATAAAGAGGACAGCCAATCAACTCTTCAAGGTTTTGAATGCCCTTACTGAGCGTTGACTGGCTAACAAAACACCTTTCAGCTGCCTCACTAAAGTGACGTGTTTCGTGTAAGGTGATGAAGTAATGTAATTGCTTGAGGCTAGGCCACTTATTCATAATTCTGTATGTAACTCTGACTCATCCAGTGATCGGGGTAATAGTTTAGCTATTATCGCTTTTTTCGATTAACTCAATCTATTTATTTCGCTTTTTTCAATACTACAATCTGTACTATAGTTTGTCGCGCACAAACACGGACCAAACCAGAAACTCAACGCTTGGTTTGGAACTAACCATATATTTTAGGAGCAAAAAAATGGTACTAGTCGGTCGTCAAGCCCCAGATTTTACTGCTGCAGCTGTTCTAGGTAACGGTGAGATCGTTGATAACTTCAACTTTGCAGAGTTCACTAAAGGTAAGAAAGCGGTTGTTTTCTTCTACCCACTAGATTTCACTTTCGTTTGCCCATCTGAGCTAATCGCTTTCGATAACCGTCTAGCTGATTTCCAAGCTAAAGGTGTTGAAGTAATCGGTGTTTCTATCGATTCTCAGTTCTCTCACAACGCATGGCGTAACACTGCTATCGAAGATGGCGGTATCGGTCAAGTTAAGTACCCACTAGTTGCTGACGTTAAGCACGAAATCTGTAAAGCATACGACGTTGAACACCCAGAAGCGGGCGTTGCTTTCCGTGGTTCTTTCCTAATCGACGAAGAAGGCGTTGTACGTCACCAAGTTGTTAACGACCTACCACTAGGCCGTAACATCGACGAAATGCTACGCATGGTTGACGCTCTAAACTTCCACCAGAAGAACGGTGAAGTATGTCCTGCACAGTGGGAAGAAGGTAAAGCAGGTATGGACGCATCTCCAAAGGGTGTTGCAGCGTTCCTATCTGAGCACGCAGAAGACCTAAGCAAGTAATTTTGCTTTCGCACCCAAGCTCAACGGGTGTCTTGGTTGGACAATATAAAGCTACAAAGCAAAACGCCAATCAGTTTAAAGTAAAGTCTTTATTTAAAGAGCCCGAAACTCAGTTTCGGGCTCTTTTTATTTTGCTTTCACACTCAATGACTGTTATTGCCCTCTCAACTTCCCTATATAGATAAAAAGACAAGATATCGCTAAAGAGACAAAACGTATCGACCTAAAGACTTTATCTGTTTCTGCTCTTTAAAGTCGAAAAAGCTCTCTTTATGATGAACTCAACTGATTTGGAGGAAGAGATCACTCTTCCAGACTGACGATTACTACACGGAGATTCAACATGGCTTACTTTTCTCTAGCCTTTGGTACCGCAACCAAAAACCGCGATGGAAAAATCATTGAAGCATTTTTCCCGAACCCAGTTCTTAGCCCATCTGACGCACTGGTAGGCGCAGTCGCAAAAGTAGCAGGTTACGAGCAAGGCAACCAAGCGATCGAAATCTCTGCGGCACAAAGTGCAGAACTTGCTGGTGCATTCGAAGCAAACGGTGATGCTGCAAACGCCTCATTCGCAGCTAAAGCAGCGGAGTCTTCACAACCGCTAGTACTTGTTGTTCTTGCAGCAGATGAGAAGCCAGCTTCTGTTGCTGAAGGTTTCCTGAAGCTTCAACTGATCTCTAACCGTCTAGTTCAACCTCACGGTACTGTACTTGACGGTATCTTTGGCCTACTGCACAACATTGCGTGGACCAACGAAGGCCCTATCGATCTGCCAGAACTGGCTGATCGCCAAATTGAAGCACGCCTAGCAGGCCGCAACCTATCTGTCGATTGTGTCGACAAATTCCCTAAAATGGTTGATTACGTGGTACCTGCTGGTGTGCGTATCGCTGATACTTCACGCGTTCGCCTTGGAGCTCACGTTGGTGAAGGCACAACCGTTATGCATGAAGGTTTCATCAACTTCAATGCAGGTACAACGGGTGTGAGCATGGTTGAAGGCCGTATCTCTGCTGGTGTTGTGGTTGGTAACGGCTCTGATATTGGTGGCGGTGCTTCAATCATGGGTACACTGTCTGGTGGTGGTTCAGTTGTCGTTTCTATCGGTGAAAGTTCACTGCTAGGCGCAAACGCAGGCCTTGGTTTCCCACTGGGCGACCGTTGTACTGTTGAGTCAGGTCTGTATGTCACTGCGGGTGCTAAAGTTCGCATGCTGGATTCAGAAGGCAATGAAGTAGAAGTTGTGAAAGCACGCGACCTAGCTGGCGTGTCTGATTTACTGTTCCGTCGCAACTCAGTGACTGGTCAGATTGAATGTCTGGCGAACAAAACTGCAGTAGAGCTGAACTCTGAGCTACACAGCAATAACTAAGCTGGAAGCCGAACAGAAAAAGGGTTGATGTGTAAGCATCAACCCTTTTTATTTTTCTGCTAAGTGGATAGATCTGCACGCGAATACAGCCGTCACCTACTTAACCTGGATGACCGTCAACTCTCGCTTTTAGCAACATAGGGCCAAACTTAATCACATACAGAGTAAACGCCAGCACCCACAACAACCCGCTGATATCGATCATCAACATCATTTGAGCTGGCCAAAGAACCACACCAAGGCTACGAACTACCGCAGCGACTGTCAGCATGGCGAACGCTAACGCCATATTTGGACCCTGATAAATGGCTCGCCCAGTATGCCCCATGGTTACACGGGCTATCATCGCCAGTATCAAACCACCGAGCGCTCCAATCGCAAACAGATGCAACATATTGTGGCCCGCAAATGGGTTATCGAGTAACCCTCTTGATAATAGGCTGACCGGAATACACAAGTAAGCTAAGTGCAGTGCCCACACTAACGGCTCTTTAACGGTGCGCCACGGCCGCCATCTCATCACACGTACTAAATGTGCTAAACCGGAAATAACCATCAGAGAAGGCCCGAGCTGAGCAAAAGTGACAGGGAAAAAGCTCACAATAAATAAACTGACCAGCGGTAGGTTTGCCGTCCATTCAAGCCAAGTCATCGGCTGTGGTTTATCAAAGTTAAATCGCCGTGCTGTGAAGAATGGAATCACTCGCCCGCCCATCACCGACAGTAAAATCGTAAACCACCACAACATTGCCTGCCAGACCGCTGAAGAAGGAAACGGCGGCATCCCCTTAATGGTCGCGTAGCTGGCGAAGTTCGCTACAATAGCGAGAACAAACAAGGGCACAAAGAATAGATTTTTCCACCCTTTGGCTTTGATCACTCGAGTGCCAACTTCATACGCTGCAAAAGCAATAAACAGAGCCTCAATAGTTGAAATCAACCACAACGGTGCAGGTGTCCAGAACAGCACGCGCGGAAGCAACCACAAACCAACCAGTACCGCCAATCTATGATGCTTGGTGCCATTGATTCCAGTCCAGTTTTGGACTGCGGTCAAGACAAACCCCACCACAATAGCCATCGAGAAACCAAACAACATCTCATGCACATGCCACCACAAAGCTGGTACTCTTAACGCCGCAGGCTGGCCGTTTTGAAACATCCATACCCACAAGGCGACAGCAATAACAGCATAAACGGCCCCAAGCAAAAAGAAGGGCCGGAATCCCAAACGTAAAATCGGCGGAATGGCTTCTTCGACTTTTTTGTCAGTAATATTGAGCACTATGGTCACTCCAAATATTGAATCTAACTATCTAAGAGCAATATTTATTCCAGTGTTAAATCAATTGAAATTCAATACTTTAAAGAAAATCATGTCTTTATGACTCCACAAAATAAGGTCATAAAGACACATAAGAGTAATAAGAATACAAATTTTGAAGATCTGGATCATTGACCTAAGTCGTCAGAAGTTGACAATAACCCACCTGGAAATTGTGAGGTTTTATATGAAAATTGTTGCTATAACCGCCTGCCCTACCGGTATTGCTCATACTTACATGGCTGCCGATGCATTGAGTAAAGCTGCACCTAAAAAAGGCTTGCAGATCAAGGTCGAAACTCAAGGGGCAATGGGGATTGAAAACCCTCTCTCCGCTCAAGATATCATGCGCGCAGATTTGGTTCTGATTGCTTCAGATATAGAGATAGAACAGCGTGCGCGCTTCACTGGTTGTAAAATCCATGTTGTTACCATTGAAGAAGTTCTGACCAATGTTGATGCCGTTCTCGACAGGTGCAAATCACTGTGATTGAGCGTCGAATTACGTTCGTTCTCCCCGAGGATGGATTTGCCAGTTGGAAAATCAATCGACTCAAGGCCTTGAGCGGGATGTTTCGCTCGGTGGTCGTGTTACTTAATGTCACCAAGTGGGAAAGAGCAAATATCGAGCACCCTTTGCAAATCATGTCGTTGGGCAGTCAGGAGTTCGATTTATGTCAGATACACATTGAAGGCTCCGATGCAGAATTGGCCTGCATGGTGTTTACTAATTTCATCAGCGATCAGTTCACCTTGGTCAATACTGCGCACAAGAGTAACCAATTAACCAATATTGCGCTGCTCAGCAATCTACCTACTTTTCATCTCGATTTTCCACTTAGCTACTTACACCATCACAGTGAGATTGACACTAAGTCAGCGGCATTCAGACTCGCGACAAAATGCATTACCAGCTCAAACCCTGCTTTGATATGCGAACAGTTTGCTCAGCGAGAGCAAACCTCTTCAACCGCTATCGGGCATGGTATCGCCCTTCCTCACATCATGAGTGAAGCGATTGATATCCCAAGTATCAGCATTGTATCGCTGACAGAAGAATTAGACTGGAACTCTCCAGTTCAGGGTGGCGTCAGTATGATCATCGCTATCGCTTTACCACATAACGCTTCACGTGATGTCTTGCTAGCCTTTACGCGTCTGACTCGCTCATTGCTGGATCCAGACTATTGTCAGTTGCTGCGCACCAGCCACGAACCACAGGCGTTAAAAGCACTCCTTACTCATAAGCTGGCACAAGCCTAGCTCGCCCGATACTCGCTCGGCGTCATACCGACTTTGTTCTTAAACACCCGAAAAAAATAGTTGGCATCTGCGTAACCACAACGGTTCGCCACTTCCTGTAGACGGAAGTCATAGCGCTTGAGCATAAACTTAGCACGGTCAATTCGAACCCAGGTGATGTAGTCGGCCAGTGTCATATGCCCTTGTTGGCGAAACAAGCGCGACAAGTGATTGGGAGAAATGTTAAAACGCGAAGCGATCGATGTACGGGTAATCGCCCGATGAAAATTCTCTTGAATATAAATACAAATCCCTTGGTAAAGATCTTCACTGTGGCTTTTCGAACGGCCATCAGGCTTTTGTAGCATTGATTGGCAGTAGCTGAGCAGAGCCACCAGCAAATGTTCATCCATCGGAGCTTTTTGAGGTTCCTGCGCTAACGCGTTCAATGCCTGCAAAATATGATCGACAGCATGCCCAGTTCGGGTCGGTACAGAATATTTCTGGATGTCATAGAAACCGCTTTCCCCTGCACGTTTGCTCACCAAGCTAAAACCTAACTGGCGACGGCCAAACAGCAAACTCAGTACCGAGCATTCATTTTCCCAGTTCGGTTTATTCCAACAGTTAGGAGGAATATAGAGTGCGTCTCCACTCAATACGCTAATGTCCGCAATCCCTTGTTCAGGATCTTCAAGTTGATTGAGGTACTCGCCACTTAAAACGAGCTCAAGCCGTGGAAAGTTCACCTGATAACTAAAAGCCGGGGGTGTGAGTTTGTCTGCAGCAAACCAGATACGACTAAAATGCTCCCGTTCATGAATAACATTATCGAGTAAATCATGGAATATATGGCTCATAGTCCCTCTCAAACAATCACTTTTCGTGACTTCCATCAACAAAAAAGCAGTAAAAATTGAGGTTACTATACTCTAGTTTTTACGATTTGTATTTTTCCTTCCAAAGATATAAACACTCAATAAAAACAATTAAATACATGATATTTAATGATTAATTAAAAACAAAACAAACTAATTACACTTAAATCAATAATTGAGTTCGATCACACTCTAAATCTATAGTTACAATAATCCAGTAAATGCATTTCTGGTACACTAAAAATCCTTGACTGAATAACCCACAATTATCCTCAGATAAAAAACAAGTTCCGCACAGATCGGAACCAATCGGGGTAAACGAGATGATCACAGACTTAATCAATCAAGAGTTGATTTGCTTAGATCTCCAAGCAACAACCAAGCAAGAAGTATTCGAAGAACTGATCGAACTGCTGAACAACAACCACCGCATCAGTGACAAAGCGCAATTCCTCAACGACATTCAGGCTCGAGAAGAGATTGGCAACACAGGCTTTGAAGATGGCGTTGCACTGCCTCATGCTAAAAGCGCTGCAGTTTCCCAACCTGCTGTCGCGATTGGTATTAGCCGCCAAGGGATAGAATACGGCGCAGAAGACGGTCAGCCAAGTAAACTATTTTTTATGATTGCCTCTCCTGATGGAGGTGCCGACCACCATATCGAGGTGCTGGCTGAACTCTCTTCAAAACTGATCGAAGAAGGTTTTATCGAACGTTTTATGCAGGCCAATTCTGCTGAAGAAGCGTTAGAATTACTGCTCGCCAAACCACAAGATCTGCAAGATAACCCAGAAGCCGATCAAGGCTTTTTAATCGGTGTTACCGGCTGCCCAGCAGGCGTTGCGCACACATACCTAGCTGCCGAAGCCTTAGAAAAAGGCGCCGCTGAACTTGGCTATCAAATCAAGGTCGAAACCAATGGTTCTATCGGGGTCAAAAACACACCGAGCTCAGAAGAGATAGCTAAAGCTGACGCTATCATTGTCGCCTGTGACAAACAGGTTGATATGAATCGTTTCGCGGGAAAAAAGGTCATCACGACAGGCGTCAAAGCCCCTATCAGCGATGCTAAGGGTTTAATAGAAAAAGCGCTACAAGCACCACTCTATACAGCGAGTGAAGAAAGCCAAACGACTGAAACAGCCTCTTCGAATGCCCGTAGCGATTTATACCGCTACCTGATGAACGGCGTTTCACACATGATTCCATTTGTGGTCACAGGTGGCCTGCTGATCGCTCTCGCGCTGGCCATTGGTGGCGAGCCAACGTCTGCGGGTATGGCAATCCCTGAAGGCAGCATGTGGCAAAAAGTTCTCGATGTTGGTGTGGTGTCGTTTACCTTAATGATCCCTATCTTGGCGGGCTACATCGCCTATGCGATTGCCGACCGTCCAGGTCTCGCACCTGGATTAATTGGTGGTTGGATTGCGAACAATGGTTCTTTCTATGGTGCGGAAGCTGGCACAGGTTTTATCGGCGCCATCGTTGCAGGCTTGCTGGTTGGCTATTTTGTCAAATGGCTGACGAGCATCAACTACCATAAATTTATTCAGCCATTAGTACCTATTATGATTGCACCAATCATAGGTTCTTTGTTTATCTCCAGCCTGTTTATCTTCGTCATCGGTGCACCTATTGCAAGCTTGATGGATGGCCTGAACGCGATGTTAGTCAGCATGAGTACTGGCAGTGTGATTCTGTTGGGTATTGTCTTAGGTGGTATGGCTGGTTTTGATATGGGTGGGCCGTTCAACAAAGTCGCATTCTTGTTCTCTGTCGGCATGATCGCCAGTGGTCAGACGCAATTTATGGGCGCTATGGCGTGTGCGATTCCTGTCGCACCTCTTGGTATGGGTTTAGCCACTCTCCTTGGTCGCAAATTCAATCTATTTGAAGAATCAGAAATCGAAGCTGGTAAAGCGGCTGGCGCCATGGGCTTGGTCGGTATCTCAGAGGGCGCGATTCCATTTGCCGCGCAAGACCCAATGTCTGTGATACCTGCTAACGTGCTTGGCTCTATGGTAGCGGCCGTAATGGCATTCTCATTTGGTATCACCAACAGCGTCGCGCACGGTGGTCCGGTTGTCGCGTTGCTTGGCGCAATGAACCTACCACTGATGGCACTGCTTTGCATGGCGGCGGGTACAGTCGTGACCGCCCTTACCTGTATTTCACTTAAGAAGATGCGTAAAGCGAAAGCACAGCTAGCAACTGCTTAATCATTTAAGCACTTTAAGCGCGATCCCCTATTTTGCGCGCTATTCAGACCCCGTTTTTACGGGGTCTTTTCTTTTGTGGCAAAAACCTTTAGGTTGTTTGTTGAACACAGAGGGAAAATATATGGCAATTTACATCTTTGGTTACGGCAGTTTAATGAACTCCGCATCGAGACAACTGACAGGAAAAACTGCGCAAGCTTTGCCCGCCATTGTTCATGGCTTCAAACGCTACTGGGGTAAAGTGGATGAAAGTTATATCCTTTCACCACTGGTAGTAAATAAAGGCGAAGGATTAGTCAATGGGGTACTACTCGAAATCAGCGAAGATGAGCTGAGTGAATTTGATGTTCGCGAGCGAGGCTACCATCGAGTGGAAGTGCCCCATTCACAGCTTGAGTGTGATAACCCTTTTCATGCCAATGATCAGGTTTGGATGTATATCAAAGACAACCCAGAACCACCATGTAACCTGAGCCCTATCATGCAAACCTATATCGATACCGTACTAGCAGGCTGTCTGGAAATTTCCGAACAGTTTGCCAAACAATTTATAGAGCACACCATCGGCTGGCACTTCCCAAGAGAAGATGACCGACATGCACCAAAGTATGGCAACCTCGCCGGTGTAGAAGAACACCATTATCCGGTGATTGATAAACTAATAAAGGGAGCGTAATGCTCCCTTTTCAATTCGGTAATACAAGCGGTTAGAACTTGTAATCAATACCAGCGTAAAGCGTGCTCATTTCAATATCGAAACCATCGATATCGGCAGAAGAAGAGCGGTATCCAGCACTCAGAAGCCAGTTGTTATTTAACGCATAACCCGCTTCTACACCATAAGTAAATCCAGTATCAGAAGCTGAATCGTTAACCTGATCAGTCTCAATTTCAGCATGGTATGTGCCAAAACCTAGTGTACCACCTAGGTAAAAATCAGAGCCTGAAACAAAGTACTTTGGCTTCAGATTAATTGCAAATGCTGAAATATCAGTACTTCTAACTGTAAGGCCAGCTACAGCTTGCAGAGGAACGTCCACTAGATCAAACTTACCATAGTTAGAATATTCACCTTCTAATCCTACGACAAACGCCTCGGTTAGCTTAAAGTTGTAGCCAACGGATAAAGCAAGGCTAGTGCTCGATACTTCTTGAAGAGACTGACCGCGGAAGTCACTGTCTAGATCAGTACTAATGATATCTGCACCTAGATACCAGCCATTTTCAAGGTAACCGCGTTCAGCCTGCTGTACATCTACGTTTTCCGCACCCACTGCTTGAAATGAAACTGCCGCGACTAGAGCCGCTAATAATTTTTTATTCATTATAATTCCTATATATTTTGAATATACTTCACAAAATTTCTCGCGCGACTATAGGGAACTCAATAAAAAACAAAACCATCAACAAACAATATATTGATCAAGATCTCATTAATAAAACAAATACGAACAATTGTCGTACAACCTTAATAGAAAGGGAGGGGCAAGAGCACACAATATGACGACCACAATGCCAATATACCTAAGTAACACCCGGTCAGCAGACACTTGTTGATTAGTTACGCCATAGCAGTTGACGTTTAGAGCATCACTAACCTCCACACTTCTCGATTGGCGGAATTATGTCTTCGGCTTAATCTTAGCCACAATGCTGACTTAGCAGAGCAGTCACTGATTCATCATCGTTATACTAAACACTACTATCAGCGTAATGTTCACTGACAATGCAATAGAATGAAAAAACCACCATGTGGTAAAGCTCATGGTGGTGTCGAAATGCCGACAAATGTTTGCAAATGAATATAGACAGTGACTTTCTATAACATTTCCGCTACCTTTTGGGGCTCAGGTGTACGAATCAAGTAGTCAAAGGCCCCTAAGCTTGCTTTCGCTCCTTCACCCATAGCGATGATGATTTGCTTGTAAGGAACAGTGGTTACATCTCCGGCAGCAAAGACACCTTTCATTGATGTTGCACCATGAGCATCAATTTCAATCTCACCACGTGACGATAACTCAACATGAGTACCTTTCAACCATTCGCTGTTTGGCATCAAGCCAATCTGGACGAAAATGCCCGCGAGTTTAATTTGTCTCAACACACCAGTGTGACGATCTTTGTATTCCAGACCTGTTACACGGTTACCGTCACCCAATACGCGGGTAGTTTGTGCCATCTTGATGATGTCTATATTCGGTGTTGAGTTCGCTTTGTCGATCAGTACTTGGTCAGCACGTAGTGTGTCGGCAAACTCAAGAACAGTCACATGCTCTACGATGCCAGCGAGATCAATCGCAGCTTCAATACCTGAGTTACCGCCACCAATGACCGCAGTCTTTTGACCTTTGAATAGAGGCCCATCACAATGCGGACAGTAAGCCACTCCTTTATTACGGTATTCTTGTTCACCCGGAACCTTCATCTCACGCCAGCGAGCCCCGGTACTGGTAATGACAGAACGTGCACGTAAAACCGCACCACTTTCTAGCTCTAGATGGATATATCCGTCTGCTGTCTGTTCTGCATCGATAATATTCGCTGCACGCTGCTCCGTCATCACCTCTACACCGTAACCTTTGACGTGCTCCTCTAAGCTCGCCACCAGCTTAGGCCCTGTGGTTGTTTTCACTGAGATAAAGTTCTCTATCGCCATAGTGTCCATCACCTGACCACCGAAACGTTCTGCAACGATGCCAGTACGAATGCCTTTACGCGCCGCATAGATTGCGGCTGAGGAACCAGCCGGTCCTCCTCCCACAACGAGAACATCAAATGGCGCTTGTTGAGTCAGATTTGCTGCTTTTTTCTCTGCGGAACCGGAATCTACTTTATTGAGAATTTCAGCTAGTGACATGCGTCCTTGACCAAACAGTTCCCCGTTAATAAAGACACTTGGTACCGCCATGATATCTCGTGATTTAACTTCATCTTGGAATGCCGCACCGTCAATCATGGTGGTTTTAATTAAAGGGTTAATCGCAGACATGGTATTCATTGCCTGAACCACTTCCGGGCAGTTTTGACACGATAGTGAGATAAAGATCTCCACATTCAAAGCTTGGTTTAATTGACTGATTTGCTCAATCACATCCGCTTCCAGCTTAATTGGGTGTCCACCACTGTGAAGCAGCGCCAATACAAGCGAGGTAAACTCATGTCCCATAGGTAAACCAGCGAAACCAATCGCAGTACCTTTTGTCTGGTTCACCACCTGCATAATTGGCTTACGTGAACTGGCATTATCATCACGTTTAATTTGAATTTTATCTGTCAGTGAAGCGATATCATCTGCCAATGCCTCAAGTTTGCGTGCTGTTTCACTTTCGTCCAAGCTAAGTATGAGCTCAACGTCTGTTTTTAAATTTTCTAGGTATGCTTTAAGCTGCTGCTTCATCGCTTGGTCTAACATAGTCGTGCCTATCTGTTCATTCTATATAACAACAAATGCGCTCTTGCCGTGAAAAGGAATAGCAAAAAAGGGGCGCAAGTTAGCGATGTTGTTTCTATTGATTTAAAGTTTGATGGTGGCACGCCAAGCCCTTTAGGAGCGCGGACATGACGTGCCTTTAATGAGGTAGAACGAAATGTTCTGACTAACCGCTAAAGTGTTAGATTTTGCCTACTAGGTCCAAAGATGGCGCGAGTGTCTCTTCACCTTCTTTCCATTTGGCAGGACATACTTCGCCAGGATTTGCTGCTACGTACTGCGCGGCTTTTACCTTACGCATGAGATCTTCTGCATCACGACCAATACCTTCCGCAGTGATCTCCATTGCTTGGATAGTGCCTTCAGGGTCAACGAGAAATGTTGCTCGGTCTGCCAGACCTTGACCTTCACGCATCACACCGAAATTGTTTGTGATTGTGCCAGTTTGGTCGCCAACCATGTAGTAGTTGATTTTACCGATCGTGTCTGAGCTATCATGCCACGCTTTGTGCGTGAAATGTGTGTCAGTTGATACAGAGTAGACCTCTACGCCGCGGCTTTGTAGCTCTTCGTAGTGATCGGCTAAATCACCTAATTCTGTTGGACACACGAAAGTAAAATCAGCTGGGTAGAAGAAGAATACGGCCCACTTGCCCTTTACATCTTGTTCCGTGATATCTACGAACTCGCCGTTTTTAAATGCTGTTGCTGAAAATGGTTTAATTTGTGTGTTGATCATGACTGTACTCTCTTATTAACTCTAGTGTTTGAACGCTGCCTTGCGTCGATGTAGATAGTTTGCCGTGACCTAGTTAATAGGTACACTTGGACGTTTCTATTGCTCCAATAGGAAATGCCTATGGAATTAGAGAGAAAAACCAGTGTGATAGAAGCAACAAAGGGAAGAGTAAATAACCTTACCGTCAATTTCTGGTAGTACCGCTGTGACTAAGTAATGGTAAAGAAGGAGCATCAATTAAGCTATCAGTAGCGATAGAAAATGAGCAAATCAAGTAGAATAATACGACGTATTAACGATACAGCTTAACTCCGCCTAAGTTGCACTGTATTCCGCTATCGGAGGACCGCCCTAATCCACTATCTATCAAGCCCCCTATTTCACAACACGTGTAATAATATTGCGCAACCAGACACTCTTTTCTTCGTACTGGTTAGCACTAAGAAACAATAATTTAATGTCGAAATCTGGTACTTCCAAGGGAGCTGCAACCGCGGTTAAACTGTGATTATACATTTCCAGTTGCGCAAACCTTTTCGGAATGATGCAAACCATCTTGCGGCCAATCAATAACTTCCGAATGGTCAAAAAATTTCGAGACGCTACCCCCACTCTTCGCTCGTGGCCCATTTTAGCCAGTTTTTTATCTACCTGAGTTTCTAAACTACCATCTGAGCTCACTAACGCATGTTCGACAGACACAAATTGTTCCAATGTCATAGGATTCTGGTGCTCAAAGGTAAGAGGGTCAAACAAACACAAATGCTGTTCAGAATAGAGATATTGCGAGGTGAAACGGCGACTATGGCCATCAATACTGCCAATGATTGCGTCGATATGCTCACTATCTGCTATCGTCTGGTAGTTACTACGGTTAACATTAAAAAAACTAATTTGTGAGTGAGGTGATTCGTTTTTAATGGCATCAAATAATATCGGAGCAAAGAGCTGCTCAGCATAATCGGTCAACCCAATTTTCCAAACACCACTGTAGCTTTGAGGGTCAAAACCTTTCTTAATCAATACGTCGTTTTGAATGCTCGCCAAGAGATTATGCACAAGTGGAGCTATGTCATCGGAGCGCTGCGTCGGTTCCATACGCACACCAACACGTTTAAAGAGAGGATCATCAAATAAAGTACGCATGCGTTGTAGTGTATGACTCATAGCTGATTGGCTGACATAGCACTCCTGAGCGGCGAGACTAACGCTTTTTGTCTCATATAAGGCCTGAAAAGCGACCAAGAGATTGAGGTCAACACCTTTCCAACTAAACTCTCTCACCATAATCCCATGCAGTTCATATACTGTATTAAAACTATTAATTTGAATCATTTTAGTGCATTTCTTACAGTATGTGCAGTATTTGTTCTATGAGTAACCAGACAATGTTGTCTATTTTTAAAACCTTTTTTTGGCTTGGCTGGATAAGCTTCGGCGGTCCGGCAGCCCATATCGGCTACTTTCGCAATACCTTTGTTGAAAAGCTCAAATGGCTTGACGATAAAGAGTACGCACAAATTGTCGCTCTGAGTCAGTTTCTGCCAGGGCCAGGCTCCAGTCAGGTTGGCTTTGCTCTCGGTTACAAACGCGGCGGATTACCTGGCGCCTGCATGGCTTTTTTAGGATTCACCCTTCCATCAGTCCTTATTATGCTAGCGCTCGCTGTCCTCAGCAGTGAGCTAACGGAAATGTCCATATTCCAGAATATTGTCCATGGTCTGAAGCTGTTAGCGGTTGTCGTTGTAGCAGATGCCACGTGGGGAATGTACAAAAACTTCTGTAAAGATAGGCTATCGGTCACTCTCTGTTTAGTTACCGCCATATCACTATTGGTTTTCCCCAGTATTGCTACCCAAATACTGGTTCTGGTTATGGCCGCAGCTCTCGGTATAAAGTTCCTGAGTAATCAAGAGCAAGAACCTCAAACACATTTTGAACCATCGGTATTTCCTCTTGTTCTATTTATCATACTGATTATTGGCCTGCCTTTTGTTTCTCAAAACTTACCTGCTCTGGAGCTATTCAGCAATTTCTTCCAAGCAGGCAGTTTGGTATTCGGCGGGGGACATGTTGTTCTACCATTGCTACAGAATATTGTCGGTGATCAGCTCAGTCAGGATGCTTTCCTAACAGGATATGCTGCGGCTCAAGCAGTACCGGGGCCAATGTTCACCTTTGCTACTTACATTGGTTATGAGTTGTTACCCCATTCGCCTATTGTAGGTGCATTGATTGCCACTCTCGGTGTTTTTTTACCAGGCTTCTTACTGCTTTTAGGTGTACTGAAAAACTGGCAATCATTAGCCAAGATGCGCAAAGTATCGGGCGCCGTAAACGGCGTAAATGCAGCCGTTGTTGGTTTATTGGTTGCTGCTCTCTATCAACCAGTCTTCAGCAGCGCAGTGATGAGTTCAATCGACATTTCATTGGTTCTGGTTGGTTTTTATCTGCTTAGACAGTTGAACCTGCCCATTGTCTTAATGGTCATCTTCTTTATGGCAGCGGGCATTGCAGGTGGCTATCTTACTTAAAGACGAGGAAAGACAATAAGCCAAAAGGAGAGCGTTAGCTCTCCTTTTATTGCTCAGCCACGGATGCAACTTCTGCTGCTTTTTCTTCCCTAACCATTGCCAATGCTTTTTCAAGGTTTTCATTCGCTACCTTGTAATAAGAAGTTTTGCTATCAATGGCTTGCTGTAAGTATGGAATCGCCTTATCGGGCTTACCCTGCAAGATCAAAAAATACCCGACATTATTTAAGGCTTCAGGTTTATCCATATGCTTAGAGAACACATTAACAGCACGAGTAATCTCCCCTTTACCTAAATAAATCAACGCAAGGTTATTCAGTGCCTTTTCGTTGTCAGGATCTTTTTTCAATGCTTGCAAAACGAAACGTTGCGCTTTGCGATAATCTCCTGACATATAAAAGGAGTAGCTTACGTTTATCAAAGTTTTAATCGAGTCTGGCTTAATACTCAGCGCCTGCTTATAAAAAGCCTGAGCAAGTTTATGCTCAGTATCTAGGTCGGAAATAACTCCGAGTCCCATGTAAGCGTATTCAGGAGAGTATTTATCGACTTTGAGGTCAACCACTTTTTGAGGGGTAACTAAATCTTCTTCATTTAAAGTTTTATTACTCCTAAAACGGATTTGATCGGCATTAATTGAGCGAAGAAAATAGCTTTTACCTAAGTCCAAGTCACCCGTTTTGCTGTATATCGTGCCCAACTGCTCTAGTACCTCAATATTGTTTGGGTTTTGCTCTACAGCTAATAAGAACGCCTTCTCAGCTAAAGACAAGTTCCCTCTTGATTGGTGGATTCTACCTATGTTGTACAATGATCGATCTTTGTACTGACCATTCTCAAATGATAAGGACCGAATATATTCATAGAGAGCTAAGTCACTGTTCCCTGCACTTAATGCAGTATCCCCCCGTGTAATGGCTTCTTGTTCTGTTTTTGGGGGCTCATCTGAGGACAAAGAATCAATGGGTTTGCCTTCGTACAATGAGGTATCGATACTCGGTTCATTGGATGCGCAAGCTGTCAAAAACATCATAGACAGAGAGAGCACTATAAGATGAAGTCCTTTCATAACTTGCTCCTTGATTAGCCATTTCCTAAAGTTGATGTGAACAGCAACATAGATGGGCCAATCGCTACAATAAAGAAACATGGCCAGATAAACAGCAATAGTGGGAAAATCATTTTTGTTGGGATTTTCGCTGCAATCTCTTCAACTTCCTGATTTCTTTTATCTCGATAATCTTCCGTATATTCACGTAATGTTTGCGATAAACTGCCGCCAATACGCGAAGCGTGAGCTAACATAGTAACCAGCCCAGCAATCTCAGTCAGACCAGTACGTTCGATGAGGTCCTCAAACGCATCAGACATTTCAATGCCAGCATTAATCTTGATACACACAGTATCCAGTTCATCTGCAAAGTCTGGGTGAGAGATAGTGATCTCATCAGCGACCCTGCGAAGAGCAGAATTAAACCCTAGCCCTGATTCAGTACAAACCACTAACAAATCCAACGCATCCGCGATCCCCCCACGGATTTTTTTCTGACGCATTTCAACTTTGCGGTTCAGGGCTATGTTCGGCGCATATAAACCAGCACCGACACTCACCGCCATAGCCAAATTCAACATCGACATATCAGGAGCGAGAAAATAAAAACCAGCAGCCATTCCCAAACCAACAACTAGTGACATTCCCTTGAAGGCATAAAAAACAGTCAAGGCATTAGCGTCGTGGTACCCAGCATGCATGAGCTTTTGGCGAATACTCTCACTTTCTTTCGAGTTAGAAGACCTCATCATTGGAGCAAGTGATTCAAGCGTATGGTCAAACTTGCGGTTTTTTTTCAGCTTATCAGCACGAGTCGAGTCCCTTAATTGCTCTAACTTCGCCCTCAATGGCGATTTGGCCCCGACCAACAACAAGGAACAAGTGAAAACAATCAGTATGGTTGCGAACAGAATGAGCCCTAGAAGCACCGTTTGTTCATCTAGATTGTAAGAGGTGAATTGTTCAAACAAGTTCTCCATACTACACCTCGAAATTAATGATGTTACGAATCCACAAAGAACCGATAAACAAACTAAAGACACCACCGCTCACCAAAGTCATACCTCTTGGGTCAGTGTATAGAGGCTCAACATAACCTGGGTTAATAAAGCTCAGGAAAAGAAACAGCACAAAAGGAGACAGCACGAGTATCCAAGCCGACAAGCGGCTCTCAGCAGACAATGTTTTAATTTTTCTCTGCAGTTTAAACCTTGAACGGAGCACTTTCGATACCTTCTCCAGATTCTCCGATAGATTACCCCCCGTCTCCTTTTGCAACAAAACAGCACTGGAAAACGCCAGCATAGAGACCGTTGGCGTCCTCTCTGCCATCTGCATGATCGCCATTCGCATGTCATAACCGTAGTTAAGAAGGTTAAAGGTATTCTTAAATTCAACACCAATTGGGGCTGGCATCTCTGTCCCTACTTCATTAAACGCTTGCGTGACAGGTTGGCCAGCTTGGAGCATGCGCCTCATAATATCTAACGCTTCGGGCAGTTGCTCCTCAAACGCAGAAAGTCGATCTGAAATTTTCTTGTTGAGCCAAAAGTAGAGACATACCCAAACACCGATAATCGATGCCACTCCCACGTAGATAGGCTGACCAATTAACAGAACGATAAAAAATACACACACAGACAAAATAGATGTCACCATCAAAGTCTGAGTTAAACTCCAATCATAGCCTGAGAGCTCGATCATTTTCTTTAACGAAGAAAACACCTCTAGCTTGACGAGTTTTCTGTCTAGTGGCGTCAAACTCTTCAAGTAGTGCTCTTGCAGTAAAGAACGGGCCTCTTCATCCAATTTGGATTGGGACTCTTTCAGCCGTTCAGAAAGTTCTTTGTGCTTAGCCTTACTACCCGCAGCCGGAAGAATCAGTGCCTGAGATATAAATACAACGGCAAAGAATAATAAGATAAAAAATAATGTAGCATCCTGAAACATGACTCCCCTCCTATGAGTAAGACTCATTGAAAATATCAAACGGTAGATGCATCCCTTTTTTGGCCAATTGATCATGACACTGGGGGACGACACCAGTCGCGGTGAAATGGCCAATGACATTGCCTTCTTCATCCATGCCTTTTCGCTGGAATTTGAAAATCTCGGACATAGTAATGATCTCGCCTTCCATGCCATTTATTTCACAAATACTCACCATGCGACGTTTACCATCTTCCTGACGCTCCATTTGAACAACAAGATGGATGGCAGAAGCAATCTGTGATCTAAGGTTTTTGGCTGACATATTCCAGCCCGCCATAGCAAACATATTCTCAACTCGTGAAAGGGCATCGCGTGGTGTATTCGCGTGAATGGTTGCCAAAGAACCATCATGGCCTGTATTCATTGCCGCTAGCATATCCACCGCTTCAGCGCCCCGTACCTCACCAAGCACAATTCTGTCTGGTCGCATACGCAATGAGTTCTTAACCAAATCTCTTTGAGTAATTTCACCTTTACCTTCAAGGTTAGCGGGGCGAGTTTCTAATCGAACTACGTGTGGTTGTTGAAGTTGAAGTTCAGCCGAATCTTCAATTGTGACAATACGATCATCGGACGGAATGAAATTAGAAAATATGTTTAGCGTTGTGGTTTTTCCTGAACCTGTACCACCAGAGATCAATACATTCATTGCTCCGCGCACGGCGGCTTCAACAAATTTTGCCATCTCAGGTGATAAAGAATTGAAGTTCAATAGATTGTCCATGTTGAGTTTTTCAACCGCAAAGCGACGTATGGACACGGATGAGCCATCGAGTGCCAAAGGAGGAATAATGGCATTCACTCGAGAGCCATCAATTAAGCGCGCATCCACCATGGGTGACGCTTCATCGATACGTCGACCCACTTGGCTCACCACTCGGTCAATGATGTTTCTTAGATGGCGCTCATCAAGAAAGGTATAGGGCGTCAGCTCAAGCTTACCTCTTCGTTCAACAAAGACATGCTTAGGACCATTAACCAAAATATCAGAAACCGTAGGATCGTTGAGCAATGGCTCCAGCGGACCTAAACCGAACACCTCGTCTTCGATTTGCTGAATGACTCTCTTACGGCCTTCAGCACTTAATGCATGCGTCTGATCGTCTGCCATCAGTTGTACGATAGCGTCATGAAGCTCTTTTCTCGCCCGATCTTTCTCAAGGCTCGCCAACAGTCCCAAGTCTAGAGTTTCAAGCAGTCTTTGGTGATAATAATGCTTCACTGCCAGTTCTTGTTCTAGTTGTTTCTTTGCCTCTTCCACCGCATGCTCTTTGGCTTCGGCTTCCAATTTTCGCCGTTCTTGAAAGGTTTCAGCAGCGTCCGTGTTTACCTGCACATCCAAAGTTACCTTGGGGGATAGTTCATGCTGTGATGTTTTTTGCTGTTCTTCTGCTTCGGCAACTTTTTGCTGTAGTTCTGGGTTTATATTTTTCCTTTTAAAAAACATGAAAAATCCCTTTCTTTATGCACAGTGCCAACTAAGAGAATAATTTTCTTAACCAACCTTTTTTGACTTCTTGGTTAGGTAATAGGGAATTGGCAAGTTTTCTGACTGATTTCGCAATGGAACTGCCTTTCTTAGACTGAATATATGGCCTACCTAAATTGGCACTTTCAATTGCTACCTTAAACTCATTGGGAATGGTGTGTACGGCAATATTTCCCACTGTATCCTGTACATCCTTGAGTTTGATTGACTGACGTTTTTCATAGCGATTCACCACCACTTCCATTTGCTCTTTCGCAACGCCAAATTCGAACGTAAGCAATTTCAAAAGTTGAGTGGTATTTTTTATCGCCACTAGATTTTGTTGAGTAATGAGAAACAATTTAGTCGCAGGGGAAATAACCGAGGTAAACATACGATCAAGTCCTCGAGATAAGTCCACCACAACATAGGGATAACGCTCTCGAAGTATTGGAATCAATTTATTGAGATGTTGAGCTTTCTCAAAATTCTCATGGCTACTTTCTCTTTTAAAACCAATGATATGCAGGCCGGATTCATGTTTCGTTACTAGGCTACCTAACGAGACATCATCCAAGTCAGCAACATTAGCGATGGCATCGGCTAAACCATACGTGCTGATCACATTAAGATAATCTTCAATCACACCAAACTGCATATCGAGATCCAAGAGGAGGACGTCTTCAGGATGACTTTTCGCGATTGTAATCGCCGTGTTGAGAGCAATCATAGAGGCACCAGCACCGCCTTTGGTGTTCATAAAGACCAATAGTTCACCAAGATTGCGATTCGCCACTTTCTCTTCGGCAACGTTTTTCAAAAGCGGAACCAGCTCGTCAAGAGTGGCTTTGTCTGACATAAAGTCAGTGGCGCCTATCCTCAAAGCAATTTTCAGCGCACCATTATCGCTTTCGTTACCAAAAACGATTAGAGAAGCGTCATGTCCTGGATCTTGGGCTTCGGGAGCTTCAAATTGCTGTAACTCGACAATTTTTTGGGCCCAATTAGGTCCAGTTTCAACAAAAATAAGGTCGGGTGGTGCAAAATGCGCAAGGTTTCCGACCACTAACCCGTGAAACGAGATCATTTCAAAGCTGATACTTTGACATTTTGAGAGTTCATGGCTGATATGAAGATGAAAAGCATCCGACGAATAAAACACCCAAACCGTTAAGCTTGTTTTTAATCGAAGGGGGCTCTCCCCATTTGGTGTTAGCTTCACCGCCTCTCCCATAAAAGCCTCTCCTAGCAATCCGTGCTATTGGTTGGATTTGTTGGCGTCTCTCGATGATGACCTAAATTCTCTCGTGGACGAGTGGTTTCAAACTCAGGTACAGCTAATAACCCCGTAAAACTGACAAAGCTCAGCAACCCAGTAAATTGATAATCAAAATCAACCACTCTCGCCCTTACATATTCAATTGTAGAAAACACATCATCATCTGTCAGAGTTCCCGTGACAACATTTCCTGAAGCATCAAGATATTCCACCGTAAGATTGGCCGCAGTAAAACCGACAGGAGCATTATCGGACAATGCCAAACCCGGTATGTCATTCTGGTCTTCGACACGGCAGACAATAGCGAGTCGCGCCGCCACCCGTGTCATGTCATTCACTACTTGAAGAGAATATACGTAGCGCCCTACTTCAATCACACCAAAAATAATCAGCAGCAAGGTGGTCGACACTAAAGTAAATTCAATAATGGTGACCCCTTTATGCGTCTTCATGGCGCTGTCCTCATCATAGCCGAGGCATTGAGTGGCACGCTGAAATTGATCGAGGAGTTAAATCCTGAAATAAGTGGAGTGTAGGTATGGTTTATCGTAATAGTGACATAGCCACTCGAATGATTGACAGACACATCTGAGGTGCTAATACCGGACATCAGAGACGTTGTGCCCGAGCCCGTATGACCATACACGACCATATTCTTGATCTCATTAACGTCTGCGATTTGGTCATAGGTCGCTGTGCCAGTCACCCCTGCGGTTGCATAGCGAACGCCACTCTGTGCCATTTTATTGAGTGTGGCATACTGGATAAATGCGTTTCCAAACTCAGTAATAGACATCAAGACCATCATCAAGACAGGAACCGCAATAAGCATTTCAACCGCAGCTAAACCTTTTTGAGCCCGCCCCCTAATAGAAATAATTGGATACATCATGACTCCTCCCCACCAGGATCTTTGTACAACACAATAAGATAGGGCCCATCACTACTTGAGTTCTGACCTGGATTCCCTCCTCTAGCGGAGCAATCATCAATGTATTCAGCAAACACCGGTTCCTTACTGCCGTTACTAGATGGTGCTTGCTGCAGCATAAAAAAGCAGCCTAAAGCAGTCACTGTAAACGAGGACGTGCCTCCACTAGCACCAGAGCAATCAACGATTGGCACAGCTATAATTCTTCTATCATGTTGGCCTCCCGATGCCATTCGACAATCAGAATCCCCTGTGCAATCGGGTAAAGCGTCTTGGTAATCATCGTAACCCCAAGGCGTTCCTCCAGCACCGCTAGTATCGGCGTAGACAATATTGCCATCGTTATCTAGTGTGGCAGGAGTGGATGGCTCTTTTACGTAAACATCTGGTGGGTAATCACTGGAAGAAACCCCACCTCCACCGTAGATACCCAAGCGTGTATTCAAACCTTGCCCGACAGGACCAATAGAATTACCCGGCTTGGTTGTGACCGTATCTCCTATCCCAGCACTACCAGCATAATCACCTGCCAAAGCTTGCCTGACAGTGCTCGCGCCAGAACCGAAATCTAAAAGTTGATAATTGCCGCTTCCCATCGAACTCTGGGTTTGATCCGCCAGTTTGAGGGCATACAAACCTCCAGCAATATAACCAGCCGAGCCTCCATCTGCCCCTTGACATATTGCCATAGGTACCACGTTTACAGCGTAAACACCCGAGCTTGGGCCAGCAACGGCACTTGCACCAAGCTGCTTATCGACCCCAAAAATACCAGCAAAAAAGTTATCGAGTGGGTAAGAGCTGACTGTGACACGAACATACGTATCCAAATTTGAATCATAGCTTGCTTGAGGGAAAATACTGGGATCATTGGAATATTCAATGGAGACACTGGCAGACGAAAAATCCATCTCATCATTGCCTGTCGCACCTGCCATATTGCTCAATGTGGTATTAGCCGCTGAGGTGGCATCTGCATTTGTCCCTTCACTATCCATGACAATTGCGGCAGCCAACGCCGCAGCGTCAACGCTATTTTGTATTCGCGTCTTGTTTAAGATTGCGTGATTAACATCTATAGACAAGGCTGCGACACCCATCATTGCGAGCATTGCCACAGTCACCATGACTAAAACTAAGCCTTTTTGTCGATTTGGTTTTCCTCGACGTCGCCTTGCCAAATTCATAGTGGTTTCCTTAAGGGCTATTTAGTCTGCCCTTCTTTAACAAATTGACTTTCGGTCCCTTTCAGATCCATATCCTGTTTGCCGGTATAAACCTGATAAGCCCCTTCCATACGCTCACCACTGCCCGTTGGAATGACACCTAAATTATCTCGAGAGGCATCCAAATTATAAGTTTGCTCAGTTTTTAATTTCGCTACATGAGCACCAAGTCTCTCCGCGTTATTCACACAACCCAAGAGCAACATTGATGAGCAAAAAACACTAACGATTGAAAGATTACAATTCATGCTGATCGTTCCTATAAACTGTGACCAAATGTGCCTTCAGTTCCACCCTTAGTGTAGTCAATAAAGCTTTCATCTTTTACCTGTTGAGTCTGATGAGGACTGTCCGGAGCAATATATGCGCCACGACCTAGCAAGTAATATTCAAAGTCATTAGGCTCAACAAAGGAGTCCGTTGGCAGTGAAACTTTGTTTCTATCGACAGGCCTTGCCAGTCTGGGAGTCACTAAAATAACCAACTCAGTTTCTCCGGAGATATATTCTTGGCTATTAAACATTTGACCCAAGATAGGAATATCGCTAAAACCTGGCATTTCACCCACAATATCTCTCACATTTTCACTAATTAGGCCCGCGATACCAATGGTTTGGCCATCTGCAAGCTCTAGCGTAGAGGATGCACTTCGCCTTGTAATGGGAGGAATAACATAGGTCGTATTGGTCAAATCAGGACTGAGTGTTAATGAAGATGTATTGGCAATTTCACTAACATCGATAGCTAGGTTAAGGTTAATTTTCTTATCGCTTAATACCGTAGGGATAAACTTTAAACCCACGCCATATTCTTTGTATTCAATGGTGATTCCATCTTCATCTGGCACTGGGATAGGAAACTCCCCACCAGCCAAAAACTCGGCTTTTGCACCGCTCAATGCCGTCAAATTAGGTTCAGCCAACACTTTCGCTGAACCATTTTGTTTGGCAATGTCTAGAGCAAATGAGAACAAGGTATTACTATCAATGAAAGAGCCGAGCAGACCTGTATTTTCGATAGTCGGCGAATTGAATACCGGAGAGACGGTGCTGGACGTAGTCGGTAGTGAGCCACCAGCAGACGTGCCCCCCCATGAGAAGTCACCACTTTGTTGCAGGAAGTGAAAACTCGCATCAAACTTTCTGACCAGACTTCTCTGTACCTCCGCAACGGTGACTTCCAACATCACTTGCTGAGCACCACCAATCGTCATTAAGTTTATAACACCCGTTTTCTCAACTTGCTGGCTCAATGAAGTAGTTTGTTTGTCTGCCTCTTCACCAGCTGCATAGGTTTCTGCCACTCTCAACGCAATATTCATCGCCGCTTGGTTGCTAATTTGACCACTTAAAATAAGACGATTCTGAGCACTGTGTACTTTGATCTCTTCATCCGGTAAGAACTCGAATAACTTCGCTTTCAAACTGTTGAGATCATGAGTAACCTCAATATTGATCGATTCAATCAACCTTCCACGGCTATCCCATGCCATCAAGTTTGTTGAACCTAGCTTTTTACCGATTAAGAAAACTTCATTGGATTTAAGCATCACAATATCCAGCACTTCTGGGTCGCCCAATGAAACTCGCTTAGCTTTACCAGCTAAAGTCACATGAGTGGATTTATGATGAGGAACCCGTACCGCCTTACTTGACTGGGTTGCCGCATAGGTACCAGCTGCACTAAAACACAATAATGAGATTAGAATTATTAGATTTCGCATGGTTCACCTCAGTCCTTAACTCTGATGTTGCGAGATTCAGTGCCTTTGATAATGGTGACACTCGGTGCAACGTAGCGTTTGACGACTTTTTCTTCTTCATGAGGATTACGTAGAGCAAGCTGAATTTCACCTTTGCTCTGAGCAGACAATAACTTTTCTGCTTCTCGAGGAGACACTTCTAATGTCACCGCACGAACAATAATCGGCTTGTTCTCTTTCGTTTTTGCGGTCTGATCTACAGCCAAGACCTTGATCTCTTTTAGAACGGTCACAGTAGATGCGGATGTAGAACTGTATTTAATCGTATTAAGCACATCGACTTTGTTACCGGGCAAAAGAAATCCCGCTACACCGATAACGTCATTTACACGTATTGTGACCGCTCGCTTATTCTCAGGTATCAAAGACGCCAACGTGGAGCCTTCTCCGGGAATTGCCAAACGATGGATTGTCACGATCTCGCCCGGATAAATAGTTGTTGCTACCACTTGGCCCACCAAGTCCTCTACACTAGAGAACTGAAATTCATCACGCCATGCTTTTTCAAGTAGCTTAGTGGTGATGTGCTGTGCTTCAATGACACTTCCCGCTAAGATTTCTTGTGTCGTGACTATCACGGGCTCTCTTTCAATCACCTCTACTTCCGTTTGAGGTTGTATTTGTCTATCCATCCATTGTTTGGCGAAAAACACGGCGCCCAAACCGAATGCGATGGAGAGTAGAAAAAGTAGCATCACCTGATTTCGACTCATCGTTCACCTCCTCCTTTGCCATCAGCTGTGAAATAAACTTCCCACGCGCGGCTTAGTATTTCAGGGGAGATAACTGGCTCTACTTCTTCAAAAATGATGATATCTCGGCTGATACCGACTAAGTCCTTTGGCAAACAAGGATAAAAGCCCACGTTATGCTGACGATGTAAGTCAAATAATAAATCAAAACATCCATCTGCTATGGATAAAGCCTTCGATTTAGAAATCATTCCCCACAATTCTCTGTATTCATTTTCTAGTAGCGGGCCAAATTGGATCTTGTAGCCCAAACGGCGCAAAAATGCGGGGTCACTGATCTTTTCCGGATCCAAGTTCGTAGAGAATGCGAGTGTGAGAATAAATGGGATACTGATCTGCTGGCCATTGGGAAGATTTAAATAATCGTAGAAATATTCCATTGGAACAATCCAACGGTTGAGCAATGTATCGACCGGCATAGGTTGACGCCCTAAGTCATCAATAATGAAAATGCCGTTGTTTGCCATCATTTGAAGCGGCGCCATCCAGACCTTGTTATGCTCACTGTGATTGACCTCCAACATGTCCATTGTGAGTTCACCTCCCACTTGAATGCTAGGTCTCTCACACAAAGCCCAGCGGCGATCAAAATGCTCTTTAAAAGTAATGGAATGAAGTTCATCGCTACGAACACGTTTGTGATGTTGAGGAGAAAACACTTTTATGATGTTGCCCGCTGCAAACACTGAATAAGGGACATAGATAGATGTGTTGAGGGAGTTAAGTATCTTAGTCGCAACAAAAGTTTTACCTGACCCCGCACTCCCATAGAGAAGCAAGGCTCGACCCGAATTAATCGCGGGACCTAACACGCCAATCATGCGATGAGCACCAAGCACATCAGACAAAGCGTATTCGACATCATCTCGATTGACCATTTGCGCTCTAACATCCTGAGCTGTCACCATATCACTATAAGCATTCAGGGAAACAGGGACAGGGCCGAGATAGGCATCCTTGATAAACGCGATGTCTGCCTCTTGCATACCTGATTCAGACAAGGCATAGCGTACATGACCACTGGTTTGAACAGAAAAAGAACTTGAGGCAGCTTGAAATACTTCGACTAACGATTTCGCCCTCAAGCTAGCGATGATATCGTCAATGAGGTGGCTGTTAATGCAAAGCAGTTTTGTCAGTTGAAGAATATCGGATTTGGGGTAGGCCGCAATATGCTTGATTACTAGATTTTCGACCACAGCTTTAGGTACGCCCAGATCATCAAAGGTAGTCGGTACTGGGGGTTCCGTTGCTTGCGGCGTCAACTCAGTTCGATGCCGTAATTGAGACTTAATCTGAACCATAATGACTCCTTGTCATTGATTCAAAAAATAAAAATAAAGGGCGATTCCTAACACAACGACTGGCGCAAATGGCATTCTATAGTGATCGCTTATTTTTCTTCTCGGCGAATCTCCAGCTAATTTCGACGCAGATTGACCATGCATGGCAAGGAGCGAATATTTATTGAGTAGTGCTTTTGCTTTATCCGGAGATTCAGCCACTCTTAGTAATGCATAGAAGAGACCAACAATGATGCTCGAAACTGCAATCCAAAATATAGCTTGCGTAATATGCTCAGTGCCTAACCAGAAACCAATGACCCCCAAAAGTTTCACGTCTCCAGGAGCCATTACCTTTAAAAAGTAAAGAAGTAATGCGCATATAAAGCAAATAAGACCAGTCGTAGACGACCAAAACAGGAGAGAGAAATCTTGATAAGTAAAAATTATGTTAATACAAACCAAGGCCATGATGACTAATAGCAGAGCGTTAGGTATTCGATGTTCCTTAGCATCAGAAACGGCTACAGCAAATAAAACAATCCATATAAGTAAGTTCATTTAACCGCTCCTTGGCTCTGTGCTCACTAACTAAATATAGATGCAAATTCAGTTGTCAATATCCCTCTAAAAGCAACAAATAAACCTGCAAAGCCCACCACAATCAGGCCAGCACCAACTACATACTCAACAACAGTAAGGCCTTCTTCGTCATCTAAAAAACATTTGATTCTGCGCACAATGGTCAACTCCTTAGACAAATGTACAAAGGACCCACGGCCAACACCATGGGTCTCAATTACTACCTAAACTGAAATCAGCCATCAAAGGTTAGCTTGTAGAAAAGATATTACTTAGTTGAGTCGTAAGTGTGCCGCTAAAGGTGGTGAAAATACCTGTTAGCCCGGCTACTAAAAGACCCGCCCCGACAACATATTCAACTACAGTTAGACCTTCTTCATCCTTAAGAAATGCTTTGATGTTAGTTAGTACTTTATTCATGACTAGTCTCCTTTAGAAAAGTACATTAAGCTGCCTCGCTTATCTCTTAATTTAGATATTTCATCGGATAAGAGTTAGGATTTTTTTAACCATCTTTGGTACTTTTTTGTCACAGGTTTGCTTAAACAAACGTATTAAAATGAGACAAAAATACTGCTTATGTCGTAAATTAGGATAATTACACCAATTTACATACTGAAATAACCACTCATAATATTCTGTTTTATAAAAATAAATATTTTCCACTAATATCCTTTCACGAAGTTGGTAAGATTATTTTTCCCTGTATCACTTTTGATACTTGACAAGATCTGGCCAGAGCAAAAAATTAGATGTTTATCTCAAAAAAAAATAAAAATAATTACCAAAGACTCAACAAGGGAGCGAGATAAGACTCATATCGCAGGTAAATAGATAAACAAGTCATAGTTGAGATTATCCACCTCTCACCTAACCTTATTAGTAGATAACGGCAACAATCACTTGGGAATACGCTTTCTGTGGATGTGTTACATAAAGGATATTGGTTAGGCCAATCAATAAGTTACGTTGATAAAGATACGGTGAGGGATCTAGAGAGGTATTTTCATCTCCTCGACTACGGCTATGACGTTTCCGTATTGAGTGAGTCCGATATTGATTTCTGTTTTTTTTTCTATGAAGAAAATTTTGATTCTCTATTTCTAACCACTGCAAAGCTTTGTCAGAACTTACACAAGCATCTTGTCTTGCTCTATAGAGAGCATCTGGATCCAGAAGTTGAGCAATTGGAAATCGTGTTTTCAACGCTTGATCTTAATGGAAAATCGGTAAAACCTTGGGCAGAAGAGCTCAGCAAGCAAGTCCACTACCAGTTCAATCAACACAAAGAGATCTTAGAGATCCATAAACTTCCGGCGATATCTGAACAAAAGAATATCAGCAAAGACCTAGTCGAAATTCTTAGATACATTGACAAAAACCTGTCACGAACTATTCGTGAAGAAGATATTGCAGAATACTGTCATTACTCTGTTACCTATTTCTCTAAATTTTTTCATAAATCGATAGGAGTCAGCTTTAGAGATTACCTCACCATAAAAAGAATAAGTCTTGCAAAACAGCTGCTTAGTGAAAAAAGGAAAGAGAAAATTTCCTTTATTGCCTTCCAATGTGGGTACAATGATGTGTCGTATTTCTCTCGTATTTTCAAGAAAAAAACAGGTCTAAGTCCAGCTATCTACCGCCAGCTCCATTAGTTTTAACGCCACGGTCACAAGTTCCTGTTCAACTCTTGCCTAATGCTTCCCTCTCTTAACTCCTGCATGCTAAAGTTAACAAGCTGTTAACAATAAAAATATCATAACTTTGCCAATAACATGGAGTTAGAAAATGATTCAGCCTAACGAGTTAAGCAAAACGACTTGTGCTCTCCCGCCACCAAATGAAATGATCCTTCGCTGGGCAGAGGAACGCCCGAATGAAGTGTATCTCAAACAAATCATTGATCGTCAATTTGTCGAATTTACCTATGCAGAGGTCGCTGACAAAGCACTGAAATTGGTTGCCGCACTGCAGGCGCTAGGTCTGCAACCACGAGATAAGATAGCTTTAGTCTCAAAAAACTGCGCAGAATGGTTTATTTGTGATTTGGCTTTGATGCTGGGTGACTTTGTCAGTGTTCCCATCTTCCCAACAGCCGGAGCAGATACAATTGAATACTGCGTCACCCATAGTGAAAGTAAAGCACTGATTGGCGGTAAACTTGATGATGCTACCGCAACTCAACAAGTGCTGGATGCAATGCCAAATCTTATCAGCATCTCGCTCCCTTATGACACTGCCCCTCAATGTCAGCACAACTTTAATAACTTAATCGCTCAATCTCAGCCGAGTAAAGATCGACCAGAACATTATGATGACAAGCTAATGTCATTGGTTTATACATCAGGTACATCAGGCTTGCCCAAGGGTGCCATGCTGACCTATGGTGCTTTCAGTTGGTCAGTACAACAATTGATAAACCATATCGGTATTCAAGAAAATGACCGCCTGTTCTCTTATTTACCGCTGGCTCATATCACTGAACGAGTATATATCTTTGGTTCCTCTATCATGGGCGGGGTTACCACTGCATTCCCAGAGTCTCTTGATACTTTCATCGAAGACGTAAAAATGCAGCGCCCAACGCTGTTTATCTCTGTACCACGTCTATGGACTTTGTTCCAACAACGTATTCAGGACAAACTCCCGCAGAAAAAACTCAATATTTTGCTCAAAATTCCTTTTGTCAATTCACTGATTAAAAAGAAACTCGCAGACGGTCTTGGTCTAGATCAGGCTCGTGTTTTGGGCTGTGGTTCAGCTCCCGTCTCGCCAGCATTACTGAGTTGGTACCATAGCGTAGGCCTCAATATCACCGAAGCTTGGGGAATGACCGAGTCCTTTGCTTACAGTACTCTCAATTATCCATTCAGAGCGGACAAAATTGGCTCAGTCGGTAATGCAGGTCCAGGAATCGAGCTTAAGATCGCGGATGATGAAGAGATCATGGTGCGCGGCAAGGGCCTGTTCTCTGGTTACTACAAAAATGATATCGCAACTCAAGAATCGTTTGATTCAGAAGGCTGGCTACATACTGGAGATATCGGTTTTATCGACGCAGATGGTTACTTAACCATCCAAGGGCGTAAAAAGGACACCTTCAAAACAGCCAAAGGTAAGTTTGTTGCCCCTGTGCCTATTGAGAAGAAGCTCTTTGAGTACAGTCGTGTAGAGATGATGTGTCTCATCGGCCTTGGATTACCCGCGCCTATACTTTTAGTGGTACCTCACGATTTCCCTAATTTTGATCGCGCTCGCTACGAAAGAACAACGAAAAAAGTCGTCGAAAGGATGAATGCTGAATTGGAGTCTCACGAGCAGATCAAGGGAGTTCTAATGATCAAAGACCCTTGGAGTATTGAAAATGGCATCCTCACTCCAACTTTGAAAATCAAACGTCATGTCCTTGAGCAGAAATATCATGATGTAGGCCACAACTGGCCCAAAGGACAACTCGTTGTCTGGGAAGAGTAAAACATAAGGAGAGCGAAAGCTCTCCTTTTTTTGCTTTTTTATCATTTGTCATTATGATGCTCAACAAAAAGGGAGCAAATTTAAAGGAATGAATATGGATGCAAGACTGCATCACCTGCCGGGCCTGCGTTGTTTTGAGATAGCCGCAAGACTAAACAGTTACAGTAGAGCAGCAGAAGAACTCTTTATCAGCCAAGCGGCTGTCAGCCAAAAGATACGTCAACTTGAGGACGGATTGGGCTGTAAGCTTTTTGTCCGAGATGGACGGGAAATGCGCCTAACAGAGCAAGGAAAGATTCTCTTTAAGCATGTCTCTTTAGGTTTTGAAAACATTATCACAGGGTTAAACCAGATCCAAAGTGAGCCAATTGAAGGCCTGCTATGCGTCAACTCAACGCCCTCTTTTGCTTCAAGGTGGTTACTACCTAGGCTGTGGAAATTTTCCACTCAACACCCTAATATTCCGATTCGCATCCTTACCAGCTGTGACGCGCCAAATTTAAAACAAGGTGATGCTGATCTTGCTATCTGGCAAGGTGAACAACTCGATATAGAGAGTAACAAATCCTTCCACAAAGAGTTTTTATTTGAGGAAACGATTTATCCATTTTGTTCTCCTCATCTTGCCAAGTCGATCAATTTAAAAAAACCAGTTCAGCTTCAAGCATGCTGGTTGATTCATTATGAATCAGGTGGCTACCCTTGGGAGTCATGGTTCGCCCAAGCGGGTGTCAGTATGAGCGAGAACTCAGTTCGTTGGATGGAAGTCAGTACTTTTGACCATGCAATGAAAGCCGTGATGTCTGGTCATGGAGCTTGTCTTGCTTCTGATTCTCTCGCCAGTGATTACGTTGAGCGTGGGCTTTTAGTCAAACCTTTTGATATTGGCATGACACCGGGCATCCAGTTCAACCTTTTCTATAGTGACGACTCTCCACGCAAAAAACGTATTCAAGCGTTTGTTAACTGGCTGCAGAATGAAATCAATGAACATCAGAGTTAGTCATCCCAAAATGTCCGACGAGATTCACGTAACGCTTCTTTTTGCTCGACACCTATGTCACGTAGCATACGTTCAGACAGTTGTTCGAGCTGGTGGCGAGTACGATAATTTCGTCTCCATCTTCTAATCTTTGTTAAGAATTTCTGTTTTAAAGATAGACGAGCTTCAATCGGATACATCATAGAGTTGGTTGGATTTTCCATAACTTCACCTTGCGTTTAGTAATAATTGACTTAATAATCGGACAATATTGAATCGCTCTCAAACGATGGAATTTGACCTTTAGTTAAGGAAAACTTAAGTGAAAGATCGCCTCCCTCCTCTACAAGGACTGTATTACTTTTACACGGCAGCACAGTTGGGCAGTTTTAAAAAAGCGGCTGAACATCTGTTTGTCACTGCCGCTGCAATCAGCCAACAAATACGTCAGCTAGAAGAGTTTCTAGGCGTAGAACTCTTTGTGCGCCAGCACCGAAAAGTGCAGCTTACTGCGGAAGGCGAGATTCTTTATCAGCAAGCACGAAAAGGCTTTGAACACATTCAGGATGGCGTTCGACAAATCAATTCGGACCCTAACCCAAACTTATTGTCTATTTCGACACTGCCTTCTTTTGCTCAACACTGGCTTGTACCGAGAATCGGTCATTTCAGAGCTCTACATCCAGAACAAGAACTCATGATTGAACCCACCAGCGAGCTGGCTGACTTTCAAAACTCTAACCTTGATTTGTGCATTCGATATGGGCCTGGTGATTACCCAAACATCACTTCAGAGCTACTTATTGAAGAGTTGCTCTATCCTGTTTGTCATCCTATCTACCAAGAGCAACACGGCATATACGAACTCAGCGACCTAGCTGGCGCGGACTTAATTGAAGATTATTGGCGTGACCTAGACTGGGGGATTTGGCTTAACAACGTGGGTCACAAAGCCTCTAAGCCAACACTGAAATACAATGGCTCCCACTTTGTATTAGAAGGTGCTTTAGCCGTTCAAGGCGTCGCACTCGCCAAGCATACCTTAGCTCAACGTTATATTGATGAAGGGAAGCTAGTCAGAATCGGTAATCTAGCGCAGCGTACCGACTACAACTATTTCTTGTGCGCACCACGCGCCTACTTTAAAAGAGAGAAAATCAAACGCTTCTGTGAGTGGATTTTTGCTCAAGCTGAAGAGTGTAAAAAGATCGATCATTTAGGGCTAGAAATCATCGATAGTCAAAGCCCAAGGTGAGCCAGAGCGGGAATTGGGAATAGGGAATTGGGATGATTTGCGGTGCTGAGATTTTTTGCGCCACCCTTTGTTTTGTCATCCCCGAGAGCGAGGAACGAGTGAGTTGGGGATCTATTGAAGCGAATTGGATACTTGATCAGATTCCCTACTCGCTCCTTCGTCACTCTATGGAATGACCCAATAATTCTCGAAGGACGTAGCCCGTTCTAGCTATCCGAAAGCGCAGCGTTCCAGTTCTCCATAGGACGAAGTCCGTTCCCGTTATCCATAGGGCTTAGCCCGTTCCCATAACAAAAAAAAGCCCCAGTCATTCGACTGGGGCTTTCAAAGCTATCTAGCGAACTCTTGAGAATTATTTCTTCTCGTTACGCTCTTTAACTTCTGCAATCACTTGCTCAGCAACGTTTGCTGGACATGGTGCGTATTGACCGAACTCCATTGAGAACTGACCACGACCAGAAGTGATAGTACGTAGGTGACCGATGTAGCCAAACATTTCCGATAGAGGAACGTCTGCCTTAATACGAACGCCTGTAGTACCAGCTTGTTGGTCTTTAATCATACCACGACGACGGTTAAGGTCACCGATTACGTCACCAACGTTGTCTTCTGGAGTGAATACGTCAACTTTCATGATTGGCTCAAGAAGTTGTGCACCCGCTTTTGGCATAGACTGACGGAATGCGCCTTTTGCAGCGATTTCGTAAGCAATAGCTGAAGAGTCAACTGCGTGGAAGCCACCGTCGAACAGCTCAACTTCTACATCTAGAGTAGGGAAGCCAGCTAGAACACCAGTTTCCATCATAGATGCGAAACCTTTCTCAACTGCAGGCCAGAATTCTTTAGGTACGTTACCACCAACAACAGTTGAAGAGAACGTGAAACCAGAGTTTGGCTCACCTGGGCGGATACGGTAGTCGATCTTACCGAACTGACCAGAACCACCAGACTGCTTCTTGTGCGTGTAGCTATCTTCAACAGCTTGAGTGATAGTTTCACGGTAAGCTACCTGTGGAGCACCTACTTCTAGCTCTACGCCGTAAGTACGCTTAAGGATATCTACCTTGATGTCTAGGTGAAGTTCACCCATACCTTTCAGGATAGTCTCGCCAGAGTCTTCATCAGTCTCAACCTGGAATGATGGATCTTCTGCAACCATCTTACCGATCGCGATACCCATTTTCTCTGTAGAGCCTTTGTCTTTCGGAGAAACAGCGATCGAGATTACTGGTTCTGGGAAGATCATTGCTTCTAGAGTACATTCATGCTTAGGATCACATAGAGTGTGACCAGTCTGAACGTTCTTCATACCAACGATAGCGATGATGTCACCTGCTTGCGCTTCAGTAAGTTCATTACGCTCATCAGCTTGCATCTCACACATACGACCGATACGCTCAGTCTTACCCGTTGCTGAGTTAAGGATAGTATCACCCTTCTTCAGACGACCAGAGTAGATACGTACGAACGTTAGTGCGCCAAAGCGGTCATCCATGATCTTGAATGCTAGTGCTTTTAGTGGCTCGTCTGCAGATACAGTCGCTACTTCGCCAGTTGGCTCACCTGTTTCTGGATCGGTTAGAGGCTGAGGGTCAACTTCCGCTGGAGCTGGTAGGTAATCTACAACAGCGTCAAGGATAAGTTGCATACCTTTGTTCTTGAACGCAGAACCACAGAACGTTGGGAAGAACGCTAGTTCACGAGTACCTTTACGGATACACGCTTTTAGTTGCTCAATAGACGGCTCTTCACCTTCCATGTAAGCTTCCATTAGATCGTCGTCTTGCTCTACAGCAGTTTCAACTAGCTCTTCACGGTACTGTTCTACATCATCAACCATGTCAGCTGGGATGTCTTTAACTTCGTAGTTCTCTGGAAGGCCAGTTTCGTCCCAAACGTAAGCTTGACGGTTTAGTACGTCTACAACACCAACGAAATCGTCTTCACGACCGATTGGCAGAGTCATTACTAGTGGGTTTGCACCAAGAACGTTTTTCACCTGGTCAACAACGTTGAAGAAGTCTGCACCCATACGGTCTAGTTTGTTTACGAAGATCAGACGAGCAACTTCTGAATCGTTCGCGTAGCGCCAGTTAGTTTCTGACTGAGGCTCAACACCACCAGAACCACAGAATACACCGATACCACCGTCAAGAACTTTAAGCGAACGGTATACTTCTACTGTAAAGTCAACGTGTCCCGGAGTATCGATAACGTTTAGGCGGTGGCCATTCCACTCACAAGTAACGGCAGCAGACTGGATTGTGATACCACGCTCAGCTTCCTGCTCCATGAAGTCAGTTGTAGACTCACCGTCGTGTACTTCACCAGTTTTGTGGATTTTACCAGTAAGCTTTAGTATACGCTCAGTGGTGGTAGTTTTACCCGCATCAACGTGCGCGAAAATACCAATGTTTCTGTACTTTGATAAATCTGCCATTGTCTTACTCTGTTTATAAGGTATAAATTGCGCGCAGAGTATATCACAATCTGTCAAGACTGATAGCTTTGCGTGCCTATGTGAATAAAAAAAACTTTTCTCACCAATACTAGCAGTAAATGGTGAGCCTTCGTGGTCAATTCAACCCGCAGCCCCAACCTTCTTAAGAACAAGAGTGCTGCTTAACGTAACGTTGCACAGCACATCAGATTAGGACTCAATTTCAATCAAGTGCGTGGGCAAATCTCTGCCTGTGGGAAGAAGAATTCAATCTCACGAGCGGCCGATTCAGGACTATCTGAACCATGCACAGAGTTGTGACGCATACTCAGCGCGTAGTCAGCACGAATCGTACCACATGCAGCTTCTTCTGGATTCGTTTTGCCCATTAATTCGCGATAACGAGCAATTGCATTTTCACCTTCAAGAACTTGGACCATGATAGGGCCTGAGGTCATGAACTCTTTTAAAGCAGGGAAAAAAGGTTTGCCTTCATGCTCAGCATAGAAACCACTCGCTTGCTCTTCGGTTAACTGAACCATTTTCGCTGCAATAATTTGAAGGCCCGCTTTTTCAATGCGATGATAAATTTCACCAATCAGGTTACGTTCTACTGCATCAGGCTTGATGATAGAAAAAGTTCTTTCTAGAGCCATAGGGTATCCTTTTATTTTCTTTGTTTTTCAGGAGGTCATTGACCTCTCACAATTATTTGTTTGCTTGCTGAATCAATAAGCCAGCCAGAGTGCGTACTCCAACACCTGTTGCGCCAGCAGCCCATTTATCTGTTGCTGATTTGCGATATGTAGCAGAACAGTCGAAATGTAACCAGCCCTTTTTGTAGTCCTCAACAAAGTAAGACAAGAAAGCAGCAGCCGTGCTGGCACCTGGAGAATAATCACCACTGCTGATATTAGATAAATCAGCAAAATTCGATGGCAACATTCCACGGTGGAAATCCGCTAACGGCAATGGCCATAGGCCTTCTTTCTCTTCTTTTGCTGCAGATAACGCCTGCTGGGAGAGTTCTTCATCAAAACTCATTAATGCATGGTAGTCATTACCTAGTGCGTTTTTAGCCGCACCTGTCAGCGTGGCACAATCAACAATCAATGCTGGTTTTTGCTCACTCGCATAAAGTAAGCCATCGGCGAGAACTAGACGACCTTCCGCGTCGGTATTCAAGATCTCGACCGTTTTACCATTCTTGTAAGTAATGACATCACCCAGCTTCAACGCTCGACCTGAGATCATGTTTTCAGCACAGCACAGAATCAGTTTTACACGTTTGTTCAGGCCACGCATAATTGCCAGACCTAAGCCACCAGTGATCGTACCCGAACCGCCCATATCTGCTTTCATTGCCGCCATAAAGCCTGAAGGTTTGATACTATAGCCACCAGAATCAAAAGTGATGCCCTTACCCACAAGACATGCCCAAACGGGCGCATTCTCATCGCCTGTTGGGTTGTAATCGAGTTGCAGCATGGCAGATGTACGCTCAGATCCGCGTCCTACCGCATAGATACCTTCCCACCCTTCGGCCAGTAAGTCTTTATCTTTTACAATTCGAGCTTTAACCGTACCTTCTGGAGCGACCGACTTAATAAACTCAGCAGCCATAGTTGCGAGCTGACGTGGTGCCACTTCTTCAGCTGGTTTGTTAATGATGTCACGAGTGAACTCGGTTGCCTTGATTCGTGCGTCCAACTCTCTTTGAGCCGTTTCGACTAACTCAGGTAGAGCTAATGCATTGTTTTTCTTTGGTCCTCGATAACCTTGATGAAATGCCCAAACACTCTCAAGATCCCAGCCCGCTCCCTCAAGAGATACAGAAGCGATACCTTGCGAATCCAATTTACGTGCAGCGCGTTGTACAGTGTCAAGATCATCTCCTGCACCAAGGTGAATGGTTGCATCCGTTTCCGTGAATGAAAGGATTGCTTTCTCTCCCCAATGTGGTGCCGCTGGCTCTTGACTCAAAAATACTGACATCTGTGTAGACATGGTTTCTCCTTGTCTTCTTATTGGCGTTGTCCAAGCCATCTTGTTTTACGTTCGGATGTTAGCATTTTGTAGAGCTAAAATGTCAATTCGATAAAAAAACGGGCGCTAAGGCCCGTTACTTTTAGTAAAATTTGTTAACTAGAAAGACTTTTTAGCAAGCGCTAATCCATTTCATCCATCCAGCATAGAATCACTGCTTCGAGAATCTTTTCGTTAGAGCGGTTAGGCTCATCATTAAACTCATCCAACTCAGTAATCCACTGATGAAGATCGGTAAAACGTACTGTTTTAGGATCTATTTCAGGGAACTTGTCGCACAATTCGATCGCGATATCGCGTGAATCTGTCCATTTCATAACCAATTCCTTATGTAATTCTTTTTGCTCACATCAATAAATGCAGAATACTCAAAATAATTGGAGTTGCGGCTAGGCAACAAGTGAGCTCATCCCTATGAGCATAGGTGTTCTATGTAATTGGGATGAGCTCACTTAGTAAACAACGCTGCGGCTTCAAGTATGAGAGTATTAGTGATCTTCTGAAGCGTGGTTAAGAGTGTATTTAGGAATCTCAACCACCAAGTCTTCATCCGTAACTTTAGCCTGACAACCCAATCGTGATTCAGGCTCCAAGCCCCATGCTTTGTCCAGCATGTCGTCTTCCAACTCGTCACTCTCTTCCAAAGAGTCAAAGCCTTCACGAACCACAATGTGACAGGTAGTACACGCACATGACTTTTCACACGCATGCTCGATACCGATACCATTTTTCAGCGCCACATCCAGTACAGTTTCACCAGTATCTGCTTCTAGTACCGCACCTTCCGGGCATAAATCTTCGTGTGGTAATACTATAATCTTAGGCATAACTCTTATCTCTTAAATATCATCTACTGATTGACCTGACAGTGCAGCTCGAATCGATTTATCCATACGGCGTGAAGCAAAGTCCTGACTCGCTTTATCAGTATCTTTGATTCCCTGCTCAATAGCATCCGCACTATCGCCATTACGCAGTTCAATCAATGATTCAATCGATTTAATCAGGGCTTCTCTTTCCGCTTCGGACAGCAAGTCATCACCGTCCGCTTGCATCGCAGCCAGTAACCCTTCAATAACACGATCAGCTTCTACTCGCTGCTCAGCCAGCGCACGCGCCATCATGTCGTCTTTCGCGTACGTCATAGAGTCACGCAGCATGTTTGCCACTTCATCGTCACTCAAACCATAAGACGGTTTAACTTGTATTTCGGACTGAACACCAGTGCTCTTTTCCATTGCAGTGACTGAAAGAAGACCATCGGCATCAACTTGGTATGTCACACGAATATGAGCAGCACCAGCAGCCATTGGAGGAATGCCTTTTAATGAGAAACGTGCCAGCGAACGGCAGTCATCAACCAGTTCACGCTCACCTTGTACAATGTGAACACTCATTGCAGTCTGACCATCTTTAAATGTCGTAAATTCTTGCGCACGAGCAACCGGAATTGTGGTATTACGTGGAACAATTTTTTCGACCAGTCCCCCCATGGTTTCAATACCTAGAGATAGTGGGATTACATCAAGAAGCAGCATTTCAGAATCTGGCTTATTACCCGCGAGAATATCAGCCTGAATACCTGCACCAATCGCAACAACCTCATCAGGGTCAATACTTGTTAGCGGCTTACGACCAAAGAAGTCTCCCACCATTTCTCGGACGAGATGTGTACGAGTTGAACCACCTACCATCACAACTTCTAATACTTCGTCAGCATCAACTTCTGCATCTTTTAGCGCTCGGCGGCATGACATCAGCGTTTTCTTAACGAGAGGACGAATAAGATCTTCAAATTGCTCACGACTAACACTGCCTTTCCAACCGAAAACTTCAACATCAACGCTCTCTTTTTCAGAGAAAGCAATTTTGGTTTCAGTCGCGATGTTAAGTAACGTTCGTGTCTTTTCCGGTGATAATGGTGTTTCTAAGCCTGCTTGTTCCATTAAGTAGTCAGCAAGTAAGTGGTCGAAATCATCACCACCTAACGCAGAGTCCCCCCCCGTTGCTAACACTTCAAACACACCTTTAGATAGGCGCAGAATTGAAATATCAAAAGTACCACCACCCAGGTCATAAACGGCAATAACGCCCTCTTGGCCGGAGTCTAGGCCATAAGCAATAGCCGCTGCAGTGGGTTCATTTAGCAAACGTAAAACGTGCATACCAGCTAACTTAGCAGCGTCTTTTGTACCTGCACGCTGAGCGTCATCAAAGTAAGCAGGAACGGTAATGACAACACCAGCTAACTCTCCGCCTAATGTTGCTTCCGCTCTCTGGCCTAGCGTTCTTAAAATATCGGCTGAAACCTCAATTGGATTCTTATCGCCCGTTTGTGTTTCAAGAACAGGTAAGCCGTTATCACTCGCTTTGAATTGGTAAGGCAGATTTGGGTAACGCTGTTGAATGTCATCTAGAGAGCGTCCGAGTAAACGCTTTACTGAAATAATGGTATTAGCAGGATCTTGCTCAGCCATGGCTTTTGCCTCGGCCCCAACAGTTAGTTCTTCACCAGAGTAGTTAACTACAGAAGGTAAGATACTATGACCATGTTCATCTTTAAGAGTTGCAGCGTCACCACTACGCACTGACGCAACCAATGAATTGGTAGTACCTAAATCGATACCTGCTGCAAGTTTGTGCTCATGAGGTGCCGAGCTTTGACCCGGTTCTGCAATTTGAAGTAGTGCCATGAGTGGTCCTTGTTTTTCACTAGCCGAGGAGTTTCTCTTCTACTAGCTCGATTTCATTTTTTAATTTGGCGATGAATTTGAGTTTACGTACACGCTCAGCAGCTTGTTGCCAGAGCCCATCATTCAGTTCCTGCTCTACCGATTTCAGATGCTGCTTGTACATTTTGCTCACCTTACTTTCAAAATCGAATAGTGCTTCTTCTGGATCTGAGCTGAATGGAATCTCCTCAAGCTCTTCGCGTAATTCCATCTGTTCCATTAGAAACATAGGATCACTCATGGTTTGTTGCTCACCACGAATATCAACGCCATTTTCTGCCAGCATATACTCTGCACGAGACAGAGGTTTTTTTAAAACTTGATAGGCATCGTTGATTTCCGATGCTTTTTGCACCGCCATGAGGCGGTCTCGCTCTGAAGCACTGGCAAAGTTATCTGGATGGAAGCGTTTTTGAAGTTCACGGAATTGTGAAGAAAGAAGGCTACCATCCAGCTGAAACTGACTTGGTAGCCCAAATAATTCAAAGTAATTCATGGAGAATTCGGTCCTTGGTAATCTACCTGCAAGCTATGCCTACAAGCGCTATCAATTATACGTTGAAGCTTTCACCGCAACCACATTCACTTTTAGCATTCGGGTTGTTGAATTCAAACCCTTCGTTTAGGCCTTCTTTAACATAATCCAATTCAGTGCCGTCTAAGTATACAAGGCTCTTTGGGTCAATGATGACTTTCACACCTTCATGCTCGAATACTGAATCTTCTTCGTTAAGCTCATCAACGAATTCAAGTACATATGCCATTCCAGAACAGCCTGTCGTTTTCACACCCAAACGCAAACCGATCCCTTTACCTCGGTTTTCTAGGAATGTTCTAACGCGACTTGCCGCGGTTTCTGTCATTGTGATGGCCATACTGCACCTTAGTTAATTGATTGGCGAACGGAATGGGAGCTTTAGGCTCCCATTATATACAGATTACTTATTCTTGGTGTTTTTTCTTGTAGTCAGCAACCGCAGCTTTGATTGCATCTTCAGCAAGAATCGAGCAGTGTACTTTAACTGGTGGCAGCTCAAGTTCTTCAGCAATCTCAGCATTCTTAATTGCTGCTGCTTCATCAATGCTCTTACCTTTTACCCACTCGGTAACCAGTGAGCTTGATGCGATTGCACTACCACAACCGTATGTTTTGAACTTCGCATCTTCGATAATACCCTCAGATGTTACCTTAATTTGAAGCTTCATTACGTCACCACAAGCTGGAGCACCAACCATGCCGCTGCCTACTGCTGGGTCTTCTTTATCAAACGAACCAACGTTGCGTGGGTTCTCGTAGTGATCAATTACTTTTTCGCTATATGCCATGATTTTTACCTCGAATCCTCTATTAACTGACTTGGAATAACCTGATGAAATTAGTGGTGAGCCCACTCAACTGTATCTAGATCGATTCCTTCCTTGTACATATCCCATAGAGGAGACATGTCACGCAGTTTAGTTACTGCCGTACGAATTTGTTCAATTGCATAATCAATTTCTTCTTCAGTCGTAAATCGACCAAAAGAGAAACGTACAGAGCTATGTGCTAGTTCATCGTTTAGACCAAGAGCACGCAGCACATATGAAGGCTCTAGACTTGCCGATGTACACGCACTACCTGAAGAGACCGCTAGATCTTTAAGTGACATCAGTAGAGATTCACCTTCAACAAAGGCAAAGCTAACGTTCAGGTTGTGAGGAACACGTTGCTCAAAGTCACCGTTAACAGTTACAGCTTCTAAATCTTTAACACCATCAAATAGTCGGTTGCGAAGCGCAAGTGCATGATCGAAATCTTTTTGCATATCTTCTTTAGCAATACGGAACGCTTCGCCCATACCAACAATTTGGTGAGTAGCCAGTGTGCCTGAACGGAAACCACGCTCATGACCACCTCCGTGCATTTGTGCTTCAAGACGAATACGTGGCTTACGACGAACGTATAGTGCACCGATACCTTTAGGGCCATAAGCTTTATGAGCAGACAATGAGATAAGGTCTACTTTCATTTCCTTGACATCGATTGGTAGCTTACCCGCAGACTGAGCTGCATCAACGTGGAAAACCACTTTACGTTCGCGACAAAGTTCACCAATAGAAGAGATATCTTGAATAACACCAATTTCGTTGTTCACATGCATGATCGAAACCAATACAGTGTCTTCACGCATTGCGGCTTCAAGCTTCTTAAGATCAATCAAACCGTTAGATTCAGGTTCAAGGTAAGTTACCTCAAAACCTTCGCGCTCTAGTTGGCGACATGGGTCAAGAACCGCCTTGTGCTCAGTTTTACACGTAATCACGTGTTTACCTTTCTTAGAATAGAAATGAGCTGCGCCTTTAATAGCTAGGTTATCTGATTCTGTCGCGCCAGAGGTAAAGACGATTTCGCGAGGGTCGGCATTCATTAGATCAGCAATTTGTTCACGAGCAGTATCTACTGCTTCTTCTGCCTGCCAACCATATCGATGTGAACGCGATGCAGGGTTGCCAAACGTACCATCCATTGTCATGTACTGAACCATTTTTTCAGCTACACGGGGGTCTACAGGACAAGTCGCTGAGTAATCTAGGTAAATAGGCAGTTTCATTCTCTACTCCAATGTAACAGGCAAACCGCTTAAGAGCGGACATTTACACCGATGGGCGCGGTGTTAGAATTCTTGTTAGAAAACCCATGGTTAACCGTAAGACCAAGATCTTGTCGGTCTGAAATTTCTAGTACTTCGTTATCCGTCATCAACTCACCAAGAGTGATGTTGTTTAAGAAGTCACTGATGCGTGAACTTAAATCACGCCAAAGAGTGTGAGTAAGGCAACGAGTTCCACCTTGACAGTCTGCTCTACCGTTGCATTTGGTCGCATCAACCGACTCGTCTACGGCAGCAATCACTGTACCAATAGCAATAGAATGAGCGTCTTCACCTAAACGGTAACCACCGCCTGGGCCACGAACACTGGCCACAAGGCCCGCTTTGCGTAGCTTTGAAAATAGCTGCTCTAAGTAAGACAACGAGATCCCTTGTCGCTCTGAAATGTCAGCCAAAGGCACTGGGTTTTGTTGCGAATGCAGAGCCACATCTAACATGGCTGTAACTGCGTATCTTCCTTTAGATGTAAGTCTCATATAACACCATATCCACACTGTTTATGTGATGGCGATTCTCACATACCCGACTAAATTGGTCAAGTATATATTTGACTGTTTTAGTCAGGTATTTAACTATGATTTTATTGTGGTTAATTTACTTATTGATTTTTCTTTCAATTGAGGTCAATACACCACGCAGAATATTCAGTTCTTGCGCTTCAGGTCTGGCTCTATTAAATAGCCTACGCAGCTTGTTCATCACTTTCCCAGGCTGATCATCGCTAATAAATTGGGTCATAGTTGCCACTTTTTCAAGATGCGAAAAGAACATTTCTAACTCTTTATGTCTTGGATATTCCGCCACTTGATTAGGCTCATATTGACTCTGTTGCTTTTCCAAATATGCCATACGAACTTCATAGCTTAGTGTCTGAACAGCCATTGCCAGATTAAGAGAGCTGTACTCAGGATTAGCAGGAATACAAACATGATAGTGGCACGTCTGAAGCTCTTCGTTTGTTAATCCGGTCCGCTCGCGACCAAATACTAATGCGACCTGAGATGCTTCTCCTTGTTCGACAAATTTCTTACCACATTCACGCGGCTCTAACATAGGCCATTCTAAAGTACGTGAACGCGCACTTGAACCTACAACAAGGCTACAATCAGCAACAGCCTCATGTAATGTGTTGACTATCACTGCCGATCGGACGATATCTGCTGCGCCAGCAGCAAGTGCTGTTGCCTGCTCATCTATCTCACACTGCGGATCAACAAGTACTAAGTTAGTCAGCCCCATGACTTTCATTGCTCTTGAAGCCGAGCCAATGTTTCCAGAGTGAGAGGTTCCAACAAGTACAACTTTGACATTGTTTAGCATCAGTGTTTTCCAAGACGTAATTTTGAACTGCGCGATATTAACATACACCTGAGTAAAATGGTCAGACCCTTTGCTGTAATAAAACCAAAAGTTCAAAAAATAACCACTTCCATTTCGGTGTTTATCTGATATACTGCCGCCCGTTTTTCTGTTCTTTAACATCCGTTGGGAAATTAGTATGCATCCAATGCTTAATATTGCTATTCGTGCTGCACGAAAAGCAGGCAACCATATTGCTAAATCTTTAGAAAATGCTGAGAAGATTGAATCGACTCAAAAAGGCGTCAATGACTTCGTCACTAACGTAGACAAAGAAGCAGAAGCTATCATTATCGATACGATCAAAGCCTCTTACCCTGATCACACTGTAATTGGTGAAGAGTCAGGCCTTCTTCAAGGTAAAGATGACGAAGTGCAATGGATCATCGACCCACTGGATGGCACTACAAACTTTGTAAAAGGTTTACCTCACTTCTCTGTTTCTATTGCTGTACGCATCAAAGGCAAAACAGAAGTCGCTTGTGTTTACGACCCAATGCTGAATGAGCTTTTCACCGCTCAACGAGGTTCTGGCGCGCAACTTAATAATGCTCGTATCCGCGTCAAGCAAGTAAAAGACCTTCAGGGTACTGTTTTAGCAACGGGCTTCCCATTCAAACAGAAACAGCACTCAGAGTCTTACTTTAAGATTATGTCAGCACTATTCGTTGACTGTTCTGATTTCCGTCGCACAGGTTCGGCCGCTCTAGACCTATGTTACCTTGCAGCAAACCGTGTAGATGGTTTCTTTGAGCTTGGTCTTAAACCGTGGGATATCGCTGCTGGTGAGCTTATTGCTCGTGAAGCAGGTGCTATTGTTACTGATTTTGCTGGCGGCACTGACTATGTAAAATCAGGTAATGTTGTAGCTTCAAGCGCTCGCGGCGTTAAAGGCATGCTTAAGCACATCCGTGAAAACGGTAATGAAGCACTACTAAAATAATCTAAAGCTCCGTCACAGCTGAAATTTTTAGCCCACTCATTAGAGTGGGTTTTTTTGTATCGACAGGAACTAACTCTGCTATTAAGTCGCTATAGACACATAACTAAGGCAATATATGATAAGAAAGTGATGCCTATTTTTAAAGACAACGGATGTATCGATACTAACGCATGAAGATAAAGCCTCTTTTCTACTCTCTTACCCTACTTTTGATTGGCTGTGGTTCAGACCCAGACAGTGTGCCACTTTCTGAAATAGATCATTGTGATTCAATTCAACAGCATCAAGTAGAGCCACTCTCTCATTACCTTGAGCCCTTCCAGTCTAAGTTAGACAATGCAACTGGCGTATATGTTTTGGAGCAAGGTGCTGAAGCCATGATGTCTAGAGCTTGGATAACGGATAGAGCAGAGCACAGCATTGATATTCAGTACTTTATATTCTCGGTAGACAACATTGGCTTGATTGCAACAGACCACCTTGTTCGCGCGGCCGAGCGCGGAATAACAGTTAGAGTACTAATTGATGACATCATGCTAAACGCGAAAGGCGATGAACTTCTAATGCTCGATGCCCATGAAAATATACAGATAAAAATCTATAACCCGAATGTGAACATAGGTAAGAACATCATCAATAAGCTTGGTACCTTGCTTACTGACTTCCACGGTTTAAACCAAAGAATGCATAACAAGGTATTCTTGGTCGACGACCAGATAGCCGTTACGGGAGGACGCAATATCGCGGACGAGTATTTCGGTTTTGACCACGAGTATAACTTCAGAGATCGAGACGTCTTTCTCGCGGGTAAGGCGGTATCAGATGTAAAAAGCTCATTTAATGAGTTTTGGAACCATGAGCTAAGTGTAGGAGTTGAGAAACTAGTTGGTAATAACCCTTACCCTAAGAACCCTGACTTCTCCCGCCTACATTCTTACTCATGTAACCCAGAGAACTTCCATCCTGAGATAAAAGCTGAAATCGAGAAAGTGCCACAAACTTTTGACCGCTTGATGGACCAAGGACGCTTTAGATTCCTTGAGAAGGTGGAATACATCTCAGATAAACCCAGTAAAAACGATCAGCAAACGTTTCTTGGTGGTGGAAGTATTACAAGAAGCAAGTTGATTGAACTCGCAGAAAGTGCTGAGAAAAGTATTTTGATCCAGACACCTTACCTAGTCACCACGAAGGCAGACCGTAAGTTCCTTCGTCGATTAGTCGACAAAGGGGTGGAGATAAAGATCCTCACTAACAGCCTCGCCTCCAACGACAACCTAGAAGCGTTTAGTGGCTATCAAAGGAATCGTTCTGAGCTACTAAAAACAGGCGTCGAGATTTATGAGTTCAAGCCAGATGCCAAAGTTCGTCAGCGGGTCATGACTGAACATATGTTTAAACGCTTGCCCACCACGCCTATCTTTGGCTTACACGCTAAGACGATGACCATTGATGATCATATAACGATTGTCGGTACTTATAACTTTGATCCTCGTAGCGCCAACCTCAATACAGAAAGCTTTACAGTCATTCATTCACCAGAGATTACTGATGGTGTAAATACTGCAATGAGAATCGAGATGGAGCCAGAAAACGCGTGGTTTATTAGCGAAGGCTTCAACCCAGATCATAAGGTTAGTATCTTTAAACAGATAGGGGTAAAAATCAGAAGAATTGTTCCCAAGAGTATCCTTTAAACTGGATTCTCAATATATGGCTGGAGTGGAAAGATCTGACTAAGCTGATACTCCAGCTTGCAGCATGTAGATGTTTGGGTAATGTCGGAGTCCGCTGATCTTTTCTTGCTACAAAGAAAAAGGCTCCAGTCTTTCGACTAGAGCCTTGAATGTGGCAGGGGTGGAGAGATTCGAACTCCCAACACGCGCGTCTTTGGTAGTGGCGGAATCCGCTGCTCGTTCCTAGCTACAAAAGAAAAGGCTCCAGCATTTCTGCTAGAGCCTTG